>JBCKWO010000023.1:0-25907 GCA_038922535.1 Methylobacter sp.
TTTGCAGAAATCCTGAGTAGGCATCGGTAGTACGTTCGTTATTCTCTTTAACGGTTCCGGTTCGCGCGGTAGGCGAATTGCCATCTTGTTGCACGCGGGATTGATCTTCGTAATGCGCACGAAAGCCTGTATCCATTTCACTGGCAATGCCAAAAACCTTATGATTGACATGCAATTTGGGCTCAACACCGTAGCTGTTATAGTTGCGCAAGCGCCCTTGAGCTGAATTGCAGTCTCTATCAACATCCACGGCCTTTCCAAGGAGGCGGTCATCTGCAAACGTACCTTTACACTGACTATCCGTGGTAGTACTGGATTGGCGCCACCAATCCCGATTAAACTGCGAATAGTAGACATTGGTCGTTAATTTGACATCGTCATTAAAATCCAGTTGGTGCGTTAATGAAGTCCCGTAACGATCGGCCTTCATGTTGTCATTTTTAAACGGATTATAACGAATACCAAAATTCCGCATTTCCGCATCCGTAATTCCGGAATAGCCCACTTGCGAGTCCTCCTGGAAATAATTGGCACGCAGTGTTAAAGAATTTTGGGCATTGAGGTCATAAACACCTTTGATATTGAAATCGTTGATGTCCAAATGGGTATTATCCCGCGCCCCTTGGCTTTCTTTATGGATAATATGAGCCAGCCCCCCGAAATCGCCCACCCTGCCGCCATAACTCATGTTGGCATTGTAAAAATCGCGGTTGCCGCCGGTCAAACCAATTTGGCCGCCCGGTTTCTCCGGTGGATTCGGGGTAATATAGTTGATGGTGCCGGAAATGGTTGTAGGGCCAAATAAAATCTGACTCGGTCCTTTCAATACCTCGATACTCGAAAACCGCTCGACAGGTGGATGGTAGTAAGAGTTGTTATCGCCATATGGCGCATAGGACAGAAAAATACCGTCTTCCAGCAACAAAGTCTTGGTCGAACGCGTCGGATTCATGCCGCGAATACCGATGTTAGGCCGCATCCCAAAACCTTCCTCATCCCGCATATTCACGCCAGGCACTTTGCGCAACGCCTCATTTACGCTAAACACATGGCTTTTATAAAGCGTCTCTTGTTCAAGCACATGCGCTGAACCGGGTAAGGTTTTCAACTTGTCAGGTGCCCCGACCACATTTATTACGGGCATTACCAATAAGTGTTCTTTAGCCTTTTTCTTGGCCTTATCTGTTTTGAGCGTTTCGGCATAAAGAACCGAGGGAAAACTGAGGGCGAACAGAATAGCTAACGATAACGACCGCTTTTTCAGGCTTATATTCAATCCATAAGTGCAATCGATGTTTCGAGTGAAGGTAGGATTCATTTTAAAATTCCTTGCTGGCAAATTGAGAGCATGTGGCAGGTACGCAAGTTGATTATTTTCCACATGTCTTCCATGGTCTGCGGTTTTTCTAATGCATTAACCGGGGCACTCAAAGCGGCAAGCGCAATCAGTACCCCGGTTTTAAATAGGTTATTATTCTTTTTCATTTACATACCCTTAGCCAAATAATTGATGATGGGTAGTATAAGTCAAACAGACATGTAAATGCAAATAGTTCGCATTTAAATTAAAAAATAGGGGTTTGTTTGCTGTAAAAATAAGACCGTTTTTGTGTTGGGTGTTAGCTGTTGTTGATAGGGATTAACACAGTTCCAATCACATTAATGTCGACAGTTTCGCCAACACCTCGGCTAGAATCTCGTCAGCAACCGAAGAAATTCGCTCTGCACGTCTCGCCGTCCAGTCGAGACCGCGTATTTGATCGGCCAAAATCACACCGTTTACCGAGTCATTGGGTAACGCCACCTCGAAGGGGTATCCTTTGGTAGCCACGATTATCGCGGCTAAAGCCGCTCCTACATCAGAGTCAGACATCTTGCCAAGCAACGCTTGCTGATCATACAATTAATTTAACATCAATGTGTTGTGAATATCGGTGGTTTTTTTGCTTGGCAAATTCTTGCAATCTTTATGCGACTATTTTACCATAACCTACTGTTAGTATTAATGATAAATTAATTCTTCGTTCAATTACTATATAAATATGATCAAGGAGCTGGAAATGAACAGTCGCGATATTGCGGAGTTGGTCTTTCACTTGGGGCGCATAGCATCTGGCGAGGGGCTCGTGGAGGGACTAACGGCAGCCCAGTGGGCCGTGCTCAGATACTTTGCCCAAGCCAACCGCTTCTCGCGAACGCCGTCCGCCTTCGCCGCGTTCCATGGCACGACCCGGGGTACGGCGTCACAGACGATCAAAAGCATCGAAACCCAAGGCTATCTAACACGCATGCGGTCAGAGGACGACAGGCGCAGTGTCCAGCTCGTTCTGACCGAGAAAGCCAGGGGCATTCTTGCGAACGACCCCTTCGAAACCCTGGTTCGTGCCGCAGCCTCCCTACCCCCAAGTGTCCACGGCCAGTTCGCCAATGCCTTGCAGCGCATGCTCGTTCAGGTGACGCAAGAGAGAGGCAAACCTCCCTTCGGCACCTGTACGTCGTGTCAACATCTGGAAGGCGACGGCCACAGCCCGGAGGGACAGGCGTCCTATGCCTGCGGGTTGACGAGCGAGCCACTGCTTCTGGAAGAGCTCAACGGGGTCTGCATCAACTTCGTCCCGGGCAAGCCCATGCCGGAGCTTGCCCGAACGAAGGACCCGCTTGCTCAGCTGGCTGGTAAGGAATCAGAAATTAGAGCATTGCTGAACAAGCAAGTATCGAAAGCCTCTATTGCCAAAATATTAGAGGTGTCCCGTACTACGCTGCAACATTTTATTATTTCCAGAAACCTAACCGGATAACAAATAGTCGCAGAATATCAGTCTATTAAAGCTCCACAAGGCCAGGATTATTTAGAGAAAAACCGGTTTCCCACTTAAGTCGGGACGGATTGATGTTAAGCCGTTCGTGGTGCGCCCTTCGGCTACGCTCAGGGAAACCTTGTCGAACCATAAACGCTCAGTAAGTAGGATGGCCTGTTACTTCTTCAAGATGAAGCCTGGAACATAGCCCAACGTCGAGTCATTGATAGCTATGGGCTATCAATCCATCCCTCGAAACAATTAGACACACACCATCGCTAAAGCAGATAATGCTGTCACCCGGCCGGGAACAATCACGGCATACCGTAGTTGCGGATATGTCCAGTTATCAAACCAACACCCTGGTAAAAATAAAATGGCTAAAATTATTTGCGTACTTTATGACGATCCTATCGATGGTTATCCAACTTCCTATGCGCGTGACGACTTACCGCAACCGGAGATTTATCCTGACGGACAAACACTACCCACCCCAAAAGACATTGATTTTAAACCCGGCGTATTGCTAGGCAGCGTTTCAGGAGAGCTGGGGCTTAGAAAGTACCTGGAATCAAATGGCCATACCTTGGTGGTGACCTCCAGCAAAGACGGCGACGACAGCGTTCTGGACCGGGAACTACATGACGCTGAAATCATCATTTCACAACCGTTCTGGCCAGCTTATATGACTGCCGAACGTATCGCCAAAGCAAAGAAGCTGAAAATGATCGTTACCGCCGGTATCGGTTCCGACCACACTGACCTACAGGCAGCGATGGAGCACGGCATCACCGTTGCCGAAGTCACCTACTGCAACAGCAATAGCGTCGCCGAACATGTCGTGATGATGACTTTGGCGCTGGTGCGTAATTACCTCCCATCTTATAACTGGGTACTTAAAGGCGGCTGGAACATCGCCGACTGTGTGGCACGGTCTTACGACCTGGAAGCAATGAATGTCGGTACGGTAGCTGCCGGTCGAATTGGCCTGCGCGTACTGAGACTGCTTAAACCTTTCGGCGTGAAGCTGCATTATCTGGATCGTCATCGTTTACCAGAAGCAGTCGAGAAAGAACTCAATCTGACCTTTCACTCCAATCTGGAAAGCCTGACTAAAGTGTGCGACGTGGTGACCTTGAACTGCCCGCTGCATCCTGAAACCGAGAACATGATCAACGAGCAAACGCTGAAAAACTTCAAGCGCGGCGCTTACCTGATCAACACCGCACGCGGCAAGCTGTGCGATCGCGACGCCATCGTTACTGCACTGGAAAGCGGTCAATTGGCAGGTTATGCGGGCGATGTCTGGTTCCCTCAGCCTGCGCCTAATGACCATCCTTGGCGCACGATGCCGAATCACGGCATGACCCCGCATATCTCAGGCACTAGCTTGTCTGCGCAAACGCGTTATGCAGCGGGTACCCGTGAAATCCTGGAATGCTACTTCGAGAACCGCCCTATTCGCGATGAATACCTGATCGTTCAAGGCGGTCAATTGGCCGGTGTCGGTGCGCATTCTTATAGCAAAGGCAATGCAACAGGCGGATCAGAAGAAGCCGCTAAATTCAAGAAGGATTGATAATAGTTGTTGGGCACGGGGATGTGACAGTCAATACTCACATCCCCTTAAGGCACGTAACTCGCAAGAAATAATCTACACACGAGACCTTCTAGGTTTTAAAAACCTGGAAGGTCTCACTCGCTTACCGTGCCGCCTTGGTTCTCAAGAAGCGTTATTGATTAGCGTCCAATCGTTTCCCCCGCCTCTTAATTGATCGTAGTGATCAATGCATCAAAACGGTGTTGCATATCCAGCGTTTGGGCTATAGTCCAGGCCGCATTCTGTAGTGGCGGCGGCATATCCTGGCGGCGGGCGATCAGACCGATTTCCCTTGATAACTCCGGTTTCAGGGTTAGGGCGGTGACTTCCTGACCCACTTCAAACACGCTTAACAAACTGTGCGGCACCACACTGTACAAGCCGGCGCTACGGACATGCGCGTACAAAGCGAATATCGAGTCGGTTTCCAACACCACGTTAGGAATGATATTGGCTTCGCGAAAGGCCGCATCGATCAGTCGCCGGTTTTGCATGTTCGGCGTTAGCAGGCATAACGGCAGTTCTGCGACATCAGCCCAGCTCAACGCGCTTTTAATAAGCCAGGGCGCAGGGCTTCGAGCCAACAGTACATGACGTTCTCGGTATAACGGCAGTGTTCGGAAACCTTTTAGCTGTGGGTCGTCAAGATAGGTAAAGCCCAGATCGAGTTCAAAATTGTCGAGTTGGCGGATCAGTTCTTCGGCGCTCAGTGAGGTCAATTTGATATGGATGCCGGGATACTCGCGCTGACAAGGCTCGGTTAATAACGGCACCACTGCCAGCGTAGTGGGAATCGCGCCAATACGCAGCGTACCCGTTAGTTGCCGGTTACACTGCGCCGCTTCTTGCCTCATGCTTTCCCAATCTTGCGCCAAAATACGCGCCCACTGCAACAGACGTTCGCCCTCCGTGGTAAAACCCTGAAAACGTTGGCCGCGGCGGACAATGGTAATGCCCAGTTCTTCCTCAAGATGTCGAATGGCGGTGGACAAGGCCGGTTGAGAAACGTGGCAGGCTTCCGCCGCACGGCCGAAATGTTCGGTTTTCGACAGCGCCAGCAGATAATGGATTTGACGGATAAACATGAAGAGTTAGAGGCAGAAGTTGCCGCAGGCCGTGCGGCCGGTTATTCAGAAGGAGACGCCGGTTTACGATCCGTTTGTGCCGAGATAATAATGGCCGCCGCCAGGGTTTACTACCCGTTGATAAGGCAGGGCATCAAGCTCGGCCAGGTAATAAAGCACATTGTTGTTATCGGAAATCATGGCTTTTTAAATTTCACTACCTTGTTTAAAGGGCTCAGGTTGATCTCATCGACCACTGTCTGCGCCCGTAAATTAAGCACATAAGACACTGCTTCGGCGACATCTTCCGGCTCGATAAAATTGCTGTCGTCATCGCCCGGCTCAAAAGACAAGGGTTCGAAAAACGCGGTCTTGACCATGCCCGGATTAATCAGGCACACCCGCACATTGCTTTTGCCGCACTCTTCACGCAGGGCTTGGGTAAAGCCCCGCAGCGCAAATTTGCTGGCGCAATACAGCGCGCCTTTGCGGCTGCCTTTTAATGCCGCTTCCGAACCGATAAAAATCAAATCACTATGCTTTTTGCGCTTTAAGGCAGGCAGTAAGGCCTTAACTAAAAAAGCCTGGCTGGTAAAGTTTAGCGCCATCAGGTCTTCGATCTGCGTATAGGAAAACTCTTCCACCGAGCCGAACTGACCCCGCCCGGCACAAAAAACCACCGCATCGATTTCGGGGAAGGCTTGCTCCAGTTCGCGGATTTTTTGCGGCAATTCGTTTAACCGGCTTAAGTCCAGTTGCAAGGGGGTGAAGTTATCCTGCTGCCGGATAAACTTGCCGCTATCACGGGACACGCCGATCACATGATGCCCTTGTTGCAATAAATTTCTAGCGACGGCGCGGCCTATGCCGGAACTGGCTCCGGTCACCAGAACGGTACGTTTTAGAGTGTGCATGGGAAAAATTTGGCAGCTGGAATGTAAGTTAAGATGTGTTCGCTGCAATAGCGCATCATTTCTTGCTCCAGTTCTTGCTTGTAAGAAACCATGCCTTGCTGACTGATCAGAGGACTAGCAAAGAGTTTTTCTTCGGGATACAGTTTATGCAGTTTTTTAAAAAAGTTCTCCGGCAATCTGAACACGCCAAGACTGACCGAATGCAGCTGGTTTACATCGATACAGGAAAAAACCTGCTCGAACAATTGCCGGTACTGCTGCTGGTAGTCGGTTTGATAAATCAGCGGGTCGAAGCGCAAGCCGATTTGCCAACCCTGTTCCTGCAATTTAACCAAGGCATCCAGACGGCGCTGCAACGATGGCGCTTTGTCTTCGACTTTTTTGGCGATTTGATCCGGGGACAGGCTGAAAGCCACGACGCAGCGGGACAACGGCTCGCGGTTTAGCAGGCTTCTGACCTGGGTGCTTTTGGTGCGCAATTCCAGCCAGGCATTAGGCAGCGTGTCAAAAAACGGCAAAAACTGCTCGGCAAAGCCGGTCACCGGCTCCAAGGCTAGGCTGTCGCAATCATAGCCGGAAAAAAAATGCAGCTCCTCGTCCGGCGAATCAGCACACAGTTGCCGGATGTCTTGCTGGAAATCCTCGTAATTGACGAACAGCACATAGTTGGCCGACTGGTACATGCCCTGCAAAAAACAGTAGCGGCAATCGTACAGGCAATTGAGCATGTGCGAAAAGTAATAATTCCTGGTCGCGCCAATGCCGTAACCCAAGGGCGCAGGCAGCGCAAAGTTTTTATATTTTTCCGCCAGTATCAAGGCAGGCTGTTGCTTTTGCAGGCGGAAGTTTTGCGCTTTGGGGTTGAACACTTCGCCGTAACGGCCGCAGGTTATTGTTCTGGCTTTCGGGAATCGCGCCACAATATCGACAACACGCGGGTGTTGCAAGATGGCTTGTTCTATATAAATGGTTTCAATCATAAGCTCTGTTTGTCGGTTTATACGCATAATGTAGCACAGCTTGTTCGATCAAAAGCGGTGTGATTTATTATGCAGACCTGTTATAGGGTAAAATACTTTCAACTTAACAAACACATTAGCAATCATGAAAACAAGCAAGATAGGTTTTATCGGCGGCGGCAATATGGCATCCAGTCTGATCAGCGGATTGATTGCCAGCGGCCATGCCCCGAAACAGATTTGGGTGTCGGACATTAACCCGGACACATTGACCGCTCTGGCTAAACAGTTAAACGTCAACACCTCGGTAAATAATGACGACATCATCAATGCCGTCGATGTCGTGGTGCTGGCGGTCAAGCCGCAAACGCTGAGCACTGTCGCTCAAAGCGCCGCCGCGCTGATCCAGAAAAAAAAATCGCTGGTGGTGTCCATCGCCGCCGGTATCAACCAAAGCAGTTTAAGCCGCTGGTTAGGCGCAGATACCGCGATCGTGCGCTGTATGCCCAACACCCCGGCGTTGGTGTTGACCAGCGCTACCGCGCTGCATGCCAACGACAAGGTGACGGCTGCACAACGCGATCTGGCCGAGAATATTTTACGCGCGGTCGGCATTGCGCTATGGGTTGAAGACGAAGCCGAGTTGGACGCAGTTACCGCCGTTTCCGGCAGCGGCCCGGCCTATTATTTCCTGCTGATGGAAGCCATGGAAAAAGCCGCTGTGGAACTGGGCCTGAGCGAAGAAACCGCGCGTCTGCTGGTGCAGCAAACGGCATTAGGCGCGGCCAAAATAGCGCTGGAATCGAGCGAGTCACCGGAACAGTTACGCCGACGCGTCACCTCACCCGGCGGCACCACACAACGGGCCATTGAGACTTTTGAGCAAGGCGGTTTTACCGAACTGGTTGCAAAAGCGTTACACGCGGCACGAGACCGCTCAATTGAAATGTCTAAACAAATGGAGAATTCCTAATGGGTTCCAGCTACATGACCGACCCGGCTATTTTTATCATCGACTCGCTGTTTTCGCTGTATATCTTGGCGGTGTTGCTGCGTTTTTTATTGCAATGGTGCGGTGCCGATTTTTACAATCCTATCTCCCGGTTTCTGGTCAAGGCCACGCATCCGCCGTTAAAGCTGCTACGGCGCTTTGTGCCGTCTATCGGCAAGATTGATACATCCTCGTTGGTGCTGGTGTTCAGCCTGCAAATGCTGGCCGACTTTTCAATATTACTGCTGAAAGGAGTCGCCATCAGTATCGGCGCATTGACTATTCTTTCGCTGACCCAACTGGTTTCGTTACTGATCAATATCTTCATCTATGCGATATTTGCCAGGGCCATACTCAGCTGGATGAACCCCGGCATGTTTGGCGCGGCATCGTCTATCCTGCACAGTCTGACCGAGCCATTGCTTAACACCTGCCGCAAATTCATTCCCGACTTGGGCGGCATAGATTTGTCGCCGTTAGCCGTATTAATGATTTTGCAGCTGGCAAAAATGGTCATCTTGCCGCCGCTGCATCAAATCGCGAACTTGATTGGTTAAACCGGTGATCGGTTGAATTGGCACCATTGGGAACATGGCGTTTTGACGCTGAACCTCTATGTTCAACCCAAAGCCAGCAAGGATGAGTGGTCAGGACTGCATGGCGACCGGCTGAAACTGAGAATCAAAGCCGCACCGATTGATGGTAAGGCCAATCAACATTTGCTTGCCTTTATAGCCGCTGAGTTTGCGGTCAGCAAGTCGGCCTGCAAACTCATCTCCGGCGAATCCGGGCGGGAAAAACGTATCGCCATAAGTTCGCCAAAGAAACTGCCGTCCCTGCCGGATTCCCTGCAATTCGATATTCCCTTGTAATAACGTTGGGTTAAATCGTATTGATACGATAATGCAATAAAATTTCATATCGGCTCTCTTTGCAATATAATTTAGGCTTCCTCGAAAAAATCACACCTCAGCCATGCAAACGCGTACTTTTTCAGTCAGTATTTTTTTAGCCTGCTGCCTTTATCTATGCAGCAGCCAGTCGGTGTTCGCCAAAAACATGTACCGCTATGTGAATGAGAAAGGCGAAACTATTTTCTCCGATCAGGTGCCTCCTGAACATTCTCAGTACCGCCGGGAATCGCTAAACGAAAAAGGCCGGGTTGTTGGTGTCGTCGAAAAGGCAAAAACAAAAGCACAGCAGGCCCTAGATAATCAGATTAACGCCCTGAAAAAAGCCCAAGAAAAGATCATCGCCGAGCAAGCGTCTAACGACAAAATGCTGCTCAGTACCTTCCGTAACCTAAAAGATTTGGAGGCGAGCCTTTACGCGACTATGCAATCTCTGGATGCTCAGCGGAATGTGGCCCAAGGCTACTTAAAACGCGTGGAAGATCAACTGGGGCCACAACAAAAGGAAGCCGCACAACTTGAACGTGACGGTAAAAAAGTTCCCACCTATTTCCTGAATGAAATCAAGCAAACAGAAGTCCAGATACAAACGGCTTATACTGAAATAACTAAACAGATCGAAAAAAAGAACCGCGCCAAGTCGGAATATGAAGCCTATCACGAACGCTTTAAATTTTTAACCCAGGAAAATACAGACCCCTCGAAAATGGCCGACGAAGCCGCTCAAGACCAAGTCGCCGCCGAGATCGGCTTGTATGTCTGTAAGACTGATACACTCTGCGCACAGGCTTGGGCTAGCGCACATGACTTTATCAAAGCTAACGCCACAACCCCAATCGATACCGACACCGACAAACTGATTATGGGTCGAGCCCCTACCACCGACAGCGACCTGAGCTTGTCGGTCTCAAAAATTGACGATGCCAACAAAAAACAGCTATTCCTCGACATTCGCTGCCGTGAATCATCGCTAGGCACTGAACTCTGTGCAAGCCAGAAAGTGCGGGATATAAGGTCTGCATTTAGACCCTATATTGAATCTACGCTGCCCAAATAACCGGTGTTGCGCACGCTAAGGAATTAACCATTAATTCAAGTCAAACCGCCGCCACATCCTCGGTTACGCGTATCGCCTTAGCCAGTTTTATCGGCACCGCGATCGAGTTTTACGATTTTTATATCTACGGCATGGCGGCGGCATTGGTTATCGGCCCGGTATTTTTTCCCGGCGGCAACCCGACAACGCAAGCGCTCAGCGCCTTTCTGACTTTTGCCGTCGCTTTCCTAACCCGGCCTTTGGGTGCTGCGCTGTTCGGACATTTTGGCGACCGCATCGGGCGAAAAACCACCTTAGTCGCCTCGCTGCTGGTCATGGGCATTTCCACCACCTTGATCGGCGTGTTGCCGGGATACGCTACGATTGGCGCATGGGCTCCGGCTTTACTGTGCCTATTGCGGTTCGGGCAGGGTATCGGCTTGGGCGGGGAATGGGGCGGGGCGGCACTGCTGGCAACCGAAAACGCACCGGCCGGAAAACGCGGCTGGTACGGCATGTTTCCCCAGCTGGGGCCGCCGGTAGGGTTTCTGTGCGCAACAGGCAGTTTTTTGCTGCTAGCCAATTGCCTGACCGAGCAAGAGTTTAAAGACTGGGGCTGGCGGCTCTCGTTTCTTGCCAGTTCGATTTTGGTCATGCTCGGTTTGTATGTGCGTCTAGCCTTGGCCGAAACTCCGGTATTTGCCAAAGTATTACAGCAACATCAACAAGTCGTCTTCCCGCTCAAAGACCTATTTAAATCTCATCTTGCCGCATTGGTTCTCGGAGCGATGGCGATGGTGGTGTGTTATGCGCTGTTCTATATTTCAACGGTATTTTCCCTGAGCTACGGCACCACTACGCTGCACATCCCGCGCCAGCAATTTCTCGGCATGTTGTGCGTGGCCGTACTGTTTATGGCTGCCGCCACGCCGCTATCGGCGTGGGCAGGTGATCGATTCGGACGGCGACCCGTGTTGCTGGTCGCCGGAAGCTTAGCCTTCCTGTCCGGTTTCCTGTTAAAGCCGATGCTGGAAAGCGGCTCGCCATTGATGATCACCGCATTCTTGTCGCTGGAGCTATTCCTAATGGGAGCTACCTTCGCGCCGATGGGGGCCTTATTGCCGGAGCTATTTCCCTCAGAGCTTCGCTATACCGGTGCGGGCACCGCCTATAATTTAGGCGGTATCATCGGCGCTTCGTTTGCCCCTTATATCGCGCAGCGTTTGGTCGACGAAGGTGGATTGGCCTGGGTCGGCGGCTATGTGTCATTGGCTGCGGCCATTAGCTTGCTTGCCGTATATCTGCTGCGTGAGACTCGTGATAATCGTTGGGTGTAAATAGAGTCGTAGCGGGGAAACCGAAGGGCAATACAGCATTCGCCTCAACGATCAATGGCGGGGGCTATCTCCGTTGGGCGGATGGTGATACCTTTGATGTTGAAGTTGTCGATTACCACTAAGAAGCATGCACGAAATAACTTGAGCACGTTAACGGGTAACGAACAAAATAACGCTTCTTTAAGAGACAAGGCGGTACGGTAAGCGAGTTAGACCTTCCAGGTTTTTAAAACCTGGAAGGTCTCGTGTGTAGATTATTTATTGCGAATTACCTAAGTCCTGTCCGACCTATTCAGATATTGAATCAATCCGGCTGACTATCTCGCTGGATGCTAGTTCCAGGCCCTGCTTATAACATTCGCTGGCCCTGTCTTTATCGCCTTGGGCAAACATCAAGTCGCCGAATATTTGATAAGCCGAAACGCTAGGTTCTATTGATAGACCTTTGGTCAGGTAAGTTGCCGCTTTTGGGTTGTCTCCGCATTTCATGCTCAACTTGCCCAGAACGGTCAGGAACACGGCATCCCTAGGGTGCATGGGCAACCATTGCTCGGCGGTTTCAAGCTGTGCTGCCACATTGATTGACGGCACATTGCCGAACAATACCACCAGCGTTTGATCCCAGGTTGTTGACAAAGCCCTTGCCAAGCCACCTTCAACCTTTGCACCCGCCCCTGCGTCTATCATCGCGGCAAAATAGATGGCTGAAACACCTTTCATGTTTCTTATGTAATCGGGAATTTCCGACCATAGCGATTCAATTTCATCAACGCTGCCACTCTTGGCCGCCTGCTTTAACAATTTGCTGAACGCTTCGGTCTCCAGCAACTTTATCTCGGCTTCCATCAACACTTTATGAGTGTTCAAGGACGGAATTAATTTTCGAATGCCTTGCCAATCACCAGCTTGTTGATAGGCCTGATGCAATAATTTTAAAACGCTAGCGTGGGTCGGATCGATGGAATGTAGGCGTGTCAGCGTTTCCAGAGCTTGCTCGAACTGTTTTTCCGATAAATGCAATTCCGCTTGGGTCAAGCCTATCGCCACATCGGATCCCGGCGCTTGATCAGCTGCCTTTTTTAGATATTCATCCCGTTTATCCAATGCGCCTCTCGATTGCGCGGCTCTGGCTGCGGTCAGATAATGGATCAACGGCGCGCCGCTGTGCGAGGCGTGTTTAATCAACACTTTTTCGGCTTTTTCCCAGTTGCCTTCGGCGGAATCGACCAGACCTGCAATCAGAGCTTCCTGGGAACGATTGAAATTAATATTTTTGCCGCGATTCTTGACTTGCCCCGGCAATCTAAGCAGCCAGCCTAAAAACCGAAAGAAGATATAAAACACGAAAAACCCCATGATCAGACTGACCGCAAAAACGATCAGCGATGTTTCCATGGACCAGTGTCCGATGCCGATCAGCACATAACCGGGATTCTCGAATCCGCCCAGCCATTTATTGGCAAAAAATGCGGCGGCTATCGCCATCAGTAATGAACCCAGAAAATACACACTATTTTTCATCATGTACGCTCAGGGTTATTGTGCAGCTGGCGCTGCTGTTTCGGCAGGCGGCACGGCCTCTGCTGGTTTTTCAATCGAAGCTGGTTTGGACTTTTCAGCAGACGGCATGGCTTTATCGACTTCCAGCCTCAATTTGGTAATGTCCCTGAGCATAAGCAACGACAGACTGATGTCGGGGAAATGGCTACGAAGTTTAATGGCGTTAAACTTATCCAACTCGGCAATGAAATTGTTGGTCTCGATGTTTTTGGCGAAGTTTTGCTCGGTCCATTTTTTTGCATCGGCCAAACTGGATTGATAAAGCTGCTCGTTTTGCTGAACTAGCGCAATTTTGACCATTTCCAGCTTTACCCTTAACTGCTCACGAATAAATTGAGCCTCTTCCGGGATTAATATTTCTTTGATCGGATGTTCGGTGTGCCGGATCGTTACCATGCCTTCCAACTGTCCCAGCGCGGAATCAAGCAAACCATGAGCGGCCTTATCCATAGGCTCCTGCACGGTTTTTGGCGGAGTCAATGTTGTTCCTGTATACGGTAAAAACAAGGCGAGTGTATCGACTTCATTTTGTAGGGATTGAATCGAGGCATAAATACCGACAATATCGGCAACGGCAACATGACGGATAGCAGTAATATCCTTGGCTATTTGTTCGCGTATCTTAAACGCCCCGGCATCTCCGCTTTCTCTAAGTCGCTGATCCGCCGCTTCCAGCGCTTCGCGGGTGGTATTAACGTCGCCCATCAGATACAGACGTTGATTGGCGATGCTTAATAGGTATTCGGCGTCGGCAATCAACCAGTCGCCTCGGGTCTTGCCTAATTGGCGCTGTACTTGAGAAATGGCGCTGTTTAATTCATTACGCGTACTGTCCAGTTTTTCGCTATGCAGCTGGGAAAAATCCGCCAGGGTTTTGGTAAAATGGGCATCTTTTCCTGCAACACTGGTGTCTACGGCTGCCAGTTGGGATTGAATGGCGCCAAGTTGCGCCTGATAACCGCTAATCTGTTTCGACAACTCGATCAGCTGCATATCGCCTTTATTGACTTCTCCGCCTAAATTATCCTGCTGAGAGCGCAATTGCTGAAAAAGATAAAAACCGACCCCCGCCACACTAATAATAACGAGCAGCAGTGTGACGCCGAGCCAGAGTCCGCCACGAGACTTGCGAGCCTTGGTATTCTCGCTCACATTCTGTTCTTGTTGTTCAGTCAATTCGGCCACTCTATTCCCCTGTCACACACGTTATTACTGTCTCAAGAATTGCTGCATCGGTAGGACTATCCGTCACAGTGATTCGATTAAACCCCATATCGGCGGCTATGCACCTAATTCTATCGCTAACTACCACCAGAGGTATTGATAACAATAGCTTATTATTTTTCTCACCCAGCATTAACTTCAAGTTTTGCAACGCTTCAGCACTGGTCACGGTGATCACATCCAGACGATGTTGTGCGAGCAATTCGACAACAGGCGAGCTATCAATTTCGGGGATTACTCTTTTATAGACTTCCAGATAGTCAACTTTTGCGCCTTTGCTGCGTAACGTAGTCGCCAGCTGTTCGCGTCCGCCTTCGCCGCGAATGATTAAACAATGCTGCCCCTTGACTTGCTGCAGTTGCGGCAGCGCCAGTAACGCTTCGCTGTTATAGGCGTGTTCAGGCACCAAATCGACCAGCAATCCGGCCATTTTCATGGCTTGTGCCGTAGCCTGCCCCACTGCGGCAAAACGCACAGATTTCGTGCGGGGTATTTTGCCACTATTCGCCTTTAGAGCAAAATTTACTGCATTGGCACTGATAAAAATAACCCATTGAAAGCTATCCAGGTTCGCCAGTGTGTCAATTATCCGGTCATCATCCCGCGCAACGATTTCCATCGTAGGAAACCGGATGGCTACCCCGCCTTGCTGCTCAATCAATCGACTCAGATAAGCCGCCTGATGCTCCGGCCGCGTCACTAAAACATGCGCACCATTCAAAACCATATTTAATCAAACAGTGCTTGCAGGATTTTATCGGCGCCTTGCGCCAACAAATCTTCGGCAATCAGCAAACCGATGGCTTCCGCCCTGTTCTGAGCAGAGTCGAAGGGGCTGTCCACGTTATCCGTGCGTTCCGCCCGATACATCACACGGCCGTCAGGACTGCCGACCAATCCGCGCATGAACAATAGATCTCTCTGCATTGTAGCAAAACCAGCAATCGGCACCTGACAGCCACCCTTCAAACGGGCGTTCATGGCTCTTTCTGCGGTCACGCACAGTCCGGTTTCGTTATCATGCAACGCAGCCAGCATCTCATTAAGCTCCAGGTCATCGCTCCGGCATTCTATGCCGATAGCACCCTGACCGATCGCCGGCAAACTCACGCTAGCATCCAAGCATTGGGTAATACGCGCAGCCATGCCCAATCTTTTTAACCCGGCCGAAGCCAGAATAATAGCATCGTATTCCCCGCCATCCAGCTTCGACAAGCGGGTATTGACATTGCCTCTTAACGACAATATTTCAGCATCGGGGTAAAGTTCTTTAATCTGGCATTGCCTACGCAAACTGGAAGTGCCGATTCTGGCGTTAGCTGGCAGCTCATGCAACGCCGAATACTGATTGGAAACAAAAGCATCGGTCGGATCTTCGCGGGTTAAAATAGCCGCCAAGTGTAAGCCGTCTGGTAACTCTACCGGCACATCTTTCATCGAATGCACGGCAATATCGGCCTTACCTTCCAACATACCCTGCTCCAGCTCTTTAACAAACAAGCCTTTGCCGCCGATCTTGGCTAAAGGCGCATCGAGGATTTTATCACCCTGAGTGGTCATTTTTACCAGCTCAGTCCTGCACCCAGGAAATGTTCGCTCCAAACGTTCTGCTACGTGTTCCGCCTGCCACAACGCCAACGGACTCCTGCGCGTTGCAATACGGATAATTTTTTCAGTCAAAACAACACCCTTTATTTTCAACAGTCAACGCTGTCATTGTAACCCGTGTCTGTTACTGACGGTTAATCGGACTTAATCTTTGCCTACAGGGACAGATATTTGCTCCTGCAATATCTGTATTCACCACATCCATGTGGATTATGTAGGTAAGGGACAGTGGCTTTAGTTGTATAATTTGGCATACCAGTCAACTTATTACAATCAAGACATCATGACCAACATTAATTCCGACAAACTTTCCAGCGCCCGTTTTGCCCAAGCAACAGATGCCTTTGTCGAAGTATTTACCGCTTCTGTCGATTTTGACCAACGCATGGCGCCGCAGGACATTGAAGGCTCCATCGCCCACGCCAAAATGCTTTGCGCTTGCGGCATTCTGACCGAACAGGAACGTGACGCCATTATTGACGGCCTTAGCCAAATCGCTCAGGAAATCATTAACTGCGAATTTGTCTGGTCGGTCAAGCAAGAAGATGTTCACATGAACATTGAAGCCCGCCTGACCGATTTAATCGGCATTGCCGGAAAAAAACTGCACACAGGACGCTCCCGTAATGATCAGGTGGCGACGGATATTCGCCTTTATTTGCGTAGCGAGATCAAGCAGATTTTAGGCCAGCTCACCCGCCTGCAAGCCGCCATTCTGGATCTAGCAGAGCAACATAGCGACACCATCATGCCGGGCTTTACCCATTTGCAGGTCGCCCAACCGATCACCTTCGGTCATCACCTGATGGCCTGGTTTGAAATGCTTAGCCGCGACCGGGAAAGACTGCACGATTGCTGCAAGCGTGTCAATGTCATGCCACTGGGTTCTGCGGCATTGGCTGGGACCAGTTACCCGATAGACCGCCAGATGACTTCCGACTTGTTGGGTTTTAGCCGTCCCTCGGCCAACTCGCTAGACGCTGTCAGCGACCGCGACTTTGCGATTGAGTTTACAGCGGTCGGCAGCTTGATCATGATGCATTTATCGCGTTTCTCCGAAGAAATAATCTTGTGGTCCAGCGCCCAGTTTGACTTTATCGCTTTGCCCGACGCTTTTTGCACCGGCTCTTCGATTATGCCGCAAAAGAAAAACCCGGACGTGCCCGAACTGGTGCGCGGCAAATCAGGCCGGGTAACCGGTCACTTGGTTTCCTTGCTGATGCTGATGAAAAGCCAGCCGTTGGCTTACAACAAAGACAATCAGGAAGATAAAGAACCGCTGTTCGATACCGCCGACACCTTAATTAATTGTTTGCGGGCTTATGCCGACATGATTCCTCATATCGAAGCCAAAAAAACCAATATGTATAACTCAGCCAAACGCGGCTTCGCTACTGCGACCGATCTTGCCGATTATCTGGTACGTAAAGGCATGGCTTTTCGCGATGCCCATGAAGTCGTGGGGTTGGCAGTGCGTTTAGGACTGGAAAGCCAACGTGATTTATCGGAACTGCCCCTGTCAGAACTACAACATTTTTCAAACTTGATTACCGATGATGTTTTTGATTATTTAACCTTGGAAGGATCGGTCGCCGCACGTAAACACATTGGCGGCACGGCTCCCGATACGGTCAGGCTCGCCATCCAAACAGCACGACAAAACTACCTCTCCTTGCCTGCCTCCCTGTAGGCAAAACAGACTTCATTATAAGAAAACGCTTTGACCATGACCAGGCAGAACCAAAAGGAGCGTGGTGACATTAAGCTTTCAGAGCCGCTTAGCGGATGTTCTCAATCAGTTTTAAGATCGCTTCAAATCTGCTTGAGAACGAACTACCGCTAAATAACAGCCGTCGTTCTCCACGTCAATAGACTAAGCCTCTTAATTTTTGATACAATTAACAGGGTTATCGGAAGCTCTAGGGTTATCCGTTCTTGTAAGTTTTCATTTCATCAATCTGGAGAATATTTATGCCAATTAAAGTTGCAATCAATGGTTATGGTCGTATTGGACGTAATATCGTTCGCGCATTATACGAAGCAGGCCGTACCAATGAAATTCAAATTGTTGCAATCAATGATTTAGGCGACGCTGCAACCAATGCCCACCTGACTCAATATGATTCAGTGCATGGAAAATTTCCTTTTGAAGTGAGTGTTGATGGCGACTACATCGTCATTAACGGCGATAAGATTAAAGTCTTTTCAGAAAGAGACCCATCAAAACTGCCATGGGCAGAACTGGGCATTGAAGTTGTTCACGAATGTACCGGTTTATTTGCCAGCAAGGCTAAGGCCTCCGCACACATTGCCGCTGGCGCAAAAAAGGTTATTATTTCATCACCCGGCGGCAATGATGTTGATGCAACCATTGTTTACGGCGTCAATCACGATGTTCTGAAAGCATCCGATACCGTCATCTCTAATGCATCCTGCACGACCAACTGTTTAGCGCCATTAGTTAAGCCTTTGCTTGACACCATTGGTGTAGTGCATGGGTTAATGACTACGATTCACTCCTACACCAATGACCAGGTTCTGACTGACGTTTATCACAGCGATTTACACCGCGCCCGCTCAGCCACGCAATCAATGATCCCTACTAAAACTGGAGCCGCCGCAGCTGTTGGCTTAGTCTTACCTGAACTGGTTGGGAAAATGGATGGTTTCGCAATGCGTGTGCCGACCATTAACGTTTCTATCGTCGATTTAACCTTTCAAGCATCAAGAAACACCACTAAAGAAGAAGTCGACCAAATCCTGAAAACAGCATCCGAAGGCTCGTTAAAAGGCATTCTGGAGTTCAACAGCTTACCACTGGTCTCAATCGACTTTAATCATAACCCGGCGTCGTCAATTTATGACTCCGCATTGACCAAAGTCATGAATGGCAATCTTGTAAAGGTTTTATCCTGGTATGACAACGAATGGGGTTTCTCAAACCGTATGTTGGATACGACAATTGCTTTAGTTAACGCAAAATAACGGATCCCCCACACAATGTTAAGAAGAACCAAAATTTTAGCAACACTGGGGCCTGCTACGGACAAACCCGGTGTTCTTGAAGGTATGTTTGCAGCAGGCCTTGACTTTGTTCGCATGAACTTTTCACACGGCTCTGCCGAAGATCATATTAACAGAGCAAACGCTGTCCGCGAGCTAAGTCTGAAAACCGGCAGGCTGGTGGGTATCCTGGCTGATTTGCAAGGCCCTAAGATTCGTATTGCCCGCTTTAAAGACACCAAGGTGTTTTTAGAAGAAGGGCAGAATTTTGCGCTGGACATTAATCTTGATCCAACGGCTGGCGATAATACTCAAGTCGGCATTACTTACGAACCCTTGGCTTTAGAAGTCAAACCCGGCAGCCGCTTGCTATTGGATGATGGTCGTATTGTCCTTGATGTGGTCAATGTTGAAAACATGCGTGTTAACTGTACTGTTACCGTTGGCGGCGACCTATCCAATAACAAAGGCATCAACCTGCTGGGCGGCGGTCTTTCCGCGGCCGCTTTGACCGACAAAGACAAGGAAGATATTAAAACGATTGCGATAATGAAATGCGATTATGTCGCCATTTCTTTTCCTCGCACCGCTGAAGATCTCCATGAAGCACGTCGCCTGTTAGTTGCCGCAGGCTGTCATGCCGGTATCGTAGCCAAGATTGAGCGAGCTGAAGCCTTGGATGTTATCGACGAAATCATTTTGGCATCGGATGCGGTCATGGTTGCTCGCGGTGATCTCGGCGTCGAGATTGGCGACGCCAACCTGCCTGCCGTACAAAAAATGTTGATTCGACGCACCCGTGATCTCAATCGTGTTGCGATTACCGCCACGCAAATGATGGAATCAATGATCGATAATCCGATTCCCACGCGTGCCGAAGTCTTTGATGTTGCCAATGCGGTTTATGACGGCACCGACGTGATCATGCTGTCTGCTGAAACGGCATCGGGCAAACACCCGATTAAAGCCATTGAAGCCATGAATCGTGTCTGCATTGAAGCGGAAAAACAATCCGTCGTTCGTGTCTCAGGACACCGTGTTGACCTCCAGTTTGACCGCGTCGATGAGGCCATTGCAATGTCCGCCATGTATCTGGCTAACCATACTAAAATACATGGCATTGCCGCATTAACCGAATCAGGCTCTACACCCTTATGGATGTCCAGAATCAGCTCGGGCATACCCATTTTTGCCCTCAGCCCTCATCAAGAAATTCTGGGCAAAGTCACGCTATACCGCGGTGTCTTTCCGGTACTTTTCATTCATGACCTTAGCGATCATGCTGAAGTCAACCGGGCGATTGTTGCCGAATTAAAAAGGCGCAAAGTTGCTGTGAACGGTGACACCTTCATTATCACTAAAGGCGACCTTGAAGGGATAGCAGGCGGAACGAATGCTTTAAAAGTCATCACTGTCGGTAACTAACAGCTTAACTTGCAAATAATAGTTCGCTGCTCACCTTGAATTTACGCTTAGCAGCAGAGTTTTTACTGGGATGGCCTGATTTTTCGGGCCATTTTTTTGATAGGTACATTCTCAAACCAATAGCTCAGGCTCATCCTTAATAGTGCCGTTATTATGCCTGTTTAGCCTGTTTCAGCCAGGAATCAGCATCAGGATTGCTCAATAGATGCACCGCAAACCGGCATGCTTGCGCTAAATTATTTTTAGCATTTACACTTAAGCCATCGCCCAGTTCGAACTTCTCGGCTTTGATGCTCAGCAAAAAGCACGGCGGGGGCGCTAGCTTTTTTATCGATTGATACACATCCAAAACCGCCGCCGGACTCATCGCATGAGTTGTATAGCTTTTATCCCTGGCCGGTTCCAGTACGACAAAGTCAAACGCATCGACGCAAGCGACCGACGCATCAACAAACAACACCAAATCCCTATTTTCCAGATCCAGTGCATGTTCGATTTGTAATTGAAAGTCGGACAATATTTCAATCGCGTCCAGACCGCAATGGCTTTCGACGTATTCCAGCAGCAACGGCCCCAACGCATCATCACCACGACTCAGGTTACCGTAACCGAACAGCAATACCGGTTTAGACATTATTATCTCGCTCAATTTGTCCATCGCTATGCTTAATCAGCTTATCGATCAACTTGCCTTCGGCATCAACTAACTCCAGTTGCAACGGCATTTTGCCCACTGCATGGGTCGCGCAGGATAAACAAGGATCATAAGCTCGGATTGCCACTTCCAGATTATTCAACAAGGGTTCGGTCAGTTCTCGGCCGGACAAATATTCCGCAGCCACTTGCCGCACCGACTCGTTCATCGCCATGTTGTTACTGGTGGTCGAGACGATCAGGTTGGCTTTGGTGACGATGTCGTTTTCATCGACTTGATAATGATGGAACAATGTGCCGCGCGGCGCTTCAATCACACCCACGCCTTCGTAACGTTTTTCTCCTTGCGCCACCAAATCATGACCCATAATGTCTGGGTCATTCAGCAACTCTTTAATGCTTTCTGCGCAATGCAGCACCTCAATCAAGCGCGTCCAGTGATAGGCCAGCGTGCTGTGTACCATCGCCTCGCCGCTGTGTGCTTTAAACTCGACACGGGCGGCTTCCGCCAACGGCGTATCAATATAGTCGCAGTTATTAACCCGCGCCAAAGGCCCGACCCGGTACCAGCCTTGCTCTTGCCCCAGCGACAACAGGTAAGGGAATTTCATGTACGTCCAGGAGCGGACTTCTTCATGGATGTAATCGTTATATTTGCAATAATCGACCTGATCCATAATGGTTTCGCCGTGCTCGTTTTTGACGCGGATGCCGCCATGATAAAGCTCCAGCGCACCGTCAGGCTTGGTCAAACTCAGATAGTTGGTGCGTATCGTAGCAAAGTCATCGTAATAAGGCAGATTGGAGCAATGCACTTTCTTGATCAACGCAACCGAACCTACTGCCCAGATTATCATCTGGTCAATATCTTCCAGCAGATAGTCGCGCTCGGCTTTGGTCAACGATTTATTCATGCCGCCGGCAATCGCACCGGTGCCGTGAATACGTTTTCCTGACACCATGCGGATGACTTCTTGTCCGTATTTGCGCAGTTTTACGCCCTGTAAACCAATTTCTGGATACTCGGCCAATACTGCAATAACCGAACGCTTGCTGATGTCGCTTTCAAAGCCGAACAGCAGATCCGGGCTGGATAAATGAAAGAAAGACAGGGCATGGGATTGCAGAACTTGCCCGAAATGCAGCAGGCGTCTTAATTTGTCCGCCGAAACGGGCAGGTTTTCAGGATCGATACCGACCAGTTGGTCTATGGCTTTGGCTGCGGCTAAATGATGGCTTACCGGGCAGATGCCGCATAATCGCTGCACCAAGACCGGCAGCTCCCAATAGGGTCGGCCTTGAATAAAGCGCTCAAAACCGCGAAACTCAACAATATGCAATCTGGCTTGCTGGACTTTATTATTCGCATCCAGTAACAAAGTCACTTTGCCATGCCCTTCAACACGCGAGACCGGATCGACGACAACACGTCTTAAACTATCCCGGTTTTCAGCTGTTTCTAAATGTTCGTACATGATTTTTCTCGTATTTGTAGTTCGGGTTAGCATAAAGCAGATTCGCCAATAGGCAATCCACCCCAGCTTCGAGGATGGTGGCGATTTTCTTTAGCAACACCGCCCTACGGAACTCAATCGTAATGAACCAATTCATAAGGCAATGAAGGTTCGCGCCCTTCAATCAAATCGGTCAGGAATTTCCAGAACACGTCCGCTGACGGCGGGCAGCCGGGTAAGTAATAGTCAATTTTGACGACTTCGTGAATCGGCCGCACTTTGTCCAGCAATAACGGCAATTCAGGATCGTTGGGAATCTGCGGATTTTCAACGCCAATGCCGTTGATATATGCCTCATTCAAGCATTCTTCGAGCGGGATATGATTACGCATTGCCGGTAGTCCGCCGTTAATGGCGCAGGCACCGACCGCAACCAGAATTTTACAGTTGTTACGAAACTCCCGTAACACATGGACATTTTCTGAATTGCACACGCCACCTTCAATCAGGCCTATATCGCAGTTGGTACAGTGTTCTATGTCGGTTAGCGGTGAGCGGTCAAACTCAACAACTTCAACTAATTGCAGCATCCGCTCGTCTATATCCAGAAAAGACATGTGACAGCCGAAGCAGCCTGCCAGCGATGTTGTCGCCACTCTAATTTTATTCGCCATATTTAGGATGCTCCGTTTCGACGGCCAGGGATGGCGGAAGTGTCGCAATTGGTATGGAACCGATGCGACCTCCATCCATGGAGGTCAGAAGTGCCGCAATCGGTCGGAAACCGGATGCGGCCAAACTCACTTGATCGATTTGTTGGTGATCGTAAATACGCTGACCTATCGGCACCTGATAACCGGTACGTTTAATCAAAATCGCACCGGTAGGGCAAACGTGTGCAGCTCGGTCTGTTGCGTCCAAATCGGTATCTTTCAATAAACCGCTTTCAGCATTGACGATCAAATGCTTGTTGATACCACGTCCGCTTATTGCAAACACGTCTTTACCGTCTGCTTGCTGGCTGGCGCGAACGCACAAGGTACAAAAAATGCAGCGGTTATGATCAATCATCACGTCAGCATGAGAAGCATCTATTTCCCGGTCCGGATAAAACAGCGGAAAATGGTTGTCGAGCATATTCAAATGATAGGCCACGGCCTGCAACTGACAGTTGCCTGTTTTTTCGCAAGAAGGGCAAAAATGATTACCTTCTACAAACAGCATCTGCGTGATTCTCTTCCGGTCGTTGATCAGCTCTTGGGTTTCATTCAGCACCTCCTGTCCGTCCATTGCCGGAAAGGTGCAGGCGGAACAATTGCGCCCGTTTACTTTTACCGTACACAGCTTACAGCTGCCGTGCGGGGTTAATCCCGGCTGATGGCATAAGTGAGGAATATAGACACCGGCCGCCAGCGCGGCATCCATAATGGTCTGCCCGTCTTCAAACGGGATAGCTTTCCCATCTAGGGTGATTGTTTTACTCATGTTCGCTCTCCGACTGCCAGGGATGGTGGAAGTGTCGCAATCGGTAGGGAACCGGATGCGACCATCTGAGTCTGAGCCAAGTGCGCACCGGCATCATCCCGATTCGCCATGCGCCGCGCTGTTTCCAGCGCACCATCCAAATCGAATCCCGGTTCAAAACTGATGGCTTTTAACCGGCTTTGATACAATTCAGGATAGCGCTCCAGTGTTGTTAATATCGGATTCGCAGCCGTTTGCCCCAAACCGCAGTGGCTGTAGTTTTTGACCAGCTGACACAGTTCTTCGAGCGCAACTATATCGCCCGCCGAGCCGTGGCCTTCGACAATCTTATCGACCTGTTTTTTCAATAACGCGGTGCCGACACGGCAGGGCGTACAAAATCCACAGCTTTCATGGGCAAAAAAATGGGTGAAGTTATGAACCATGTCGAGAATATTACGACTGGAGTTAAAAATAATGAATGATCCGCCGGTGGCCAAATCTTCAAAAGCCAGCTTGCGGTCGAATTCCTGGTTGGAAATAAAGGTTCCCGAAGGCCCGCCTACTTGAATACCCAACACATCGACCGCCCCACAATCATTGAGAATGGTTTGGACTGTGGTGCCAAACGGGTATTCATAGATACCGGGGCGAGCACAATCACCACTGATACTGAGTATCTTGGTGCCCTTGGATTTTTCGGTGCCGATACTGGCAAACCAATCACCGCCATTGACCGCAATACTCGCCGCAGCCAGAAATGTTTCGACATTATTGACCACGGTCGGTTTACCCAAATAACCTTGGGTGACTGGATAAGGCGGACGGTTGCGCGGAATGCCAGCCTTGCCTTCCAGCGATTCGATCAGCGCAGATTCTTCACCACAAATATAAGCGCCAGCGCCCAAGCAGATTTCAATATCGAAAGCCAATCCTGAACCCAGAATATTATGGCCTAACAAACCTTCTTGGCGGCGCCGGGCCAAAATGCCTTGCAGCTTGTCGTAAAGATGCAAATACTCGCCGCGCAAATACAAAAAGCCCTGCTTGGCGCCGATAATTGTCGCGCACACGGTCATGCCTTCAAAAACCTGATGCGCATAAGAATTTAGCAGCACCCTGTCCTTAAAGGTACCGGGTTCGCCTTCGTCGGCATTGCAAACCACATAACGCTCAGTCTGCTGCTCTTCCGAACAGAATTGCCACTTTAGCGCCGTTTTAAATCCGGCGCCGCCCCGACCCCGCAAACCTGATTTATCAATTTCCTTCAGTGTTTCCTTGATGCCTCGTTTTAAGGTCGACCTGAGCGCAGCACCCTGTTCAATCTGCTGGTTCAGCAATAAACCGGATTTATGGATGTTATCGTCTACTTGAAATAACTCGCTCGGCCACTCGTCCAATGGCTTCTGTTGGTTAATCAGCTCTGCGATTTTATCGATTCCGGAACGATCCAACCGGGTCAATGCGTAGCCGTTAACCAAGCCGGCCGGACCCTGATCACACATCCCGGTACATGAAGTGTTATCCAGACTGACCAGACCGTCTTCCCTGACCTCGCCAACTGCAACACCCAGTTTATCGGACAGATAGTCGAGCAGGTTAAGCTTGCCCAACATATGATCAGTTATAGAATCGCTGATCAATAGCTCATATTGTCCTCTGGGGGACAAATGAAAAAAACTGTAGAATTCAACGACGCTGATAATGTGCGTCCGGGAGATATTCAGTAAGCCGGACAGCTGTTCTATGGCGGCGTCCGGGATATAATGATAGCGGGATTGAATTTTCCTTAGCATCTGCAACAAATGCGTTGCCTGATGATGATGATTTTCTACGATACCCTGAATAAATTGTCTCACTTTATCTCCCTGGCCCTATCTTTCTGGATGTTTGTGGATATGATAC
>JBCKWO010000024.1:0-25612 GCA_038922535.1 Methylobacter sp.
AGTAACTGACGCCCCAGCCCCCGCCACACCAAAGCCCTGTTGTTTTTACAGCTGACAATTTTGTCAAAACAGCTTCATTGTTAATAAAAGCGTTAAATAGGTTCACTGCCGGACATGGCTTGCAACCCCGTCCGGCTTTCTGGAATCACATAACTAATCAGGGTCACAAATGTTCAAGAAAAACAGTATCGCAAATGTGTCACTTAATATAGCTCTCGCATTTCTCGTTATTGGGATTCTTGCAAAAATAGCGGTAATAGCAGTTATTATTCTTATAATTGTAATTATATTAAGATGATATGAATAACAAATTGAATACGAGAATCAAAGTGGCAGATTCCGATTCTGAGGTATTCCCACAAAAAATACCTCAGGGTTAAATTGAATTGATTTGTTAGAGTCATGCCCTAAATAAAAGCCCTGTTGTTTTTACAGCTGACAATTTTGTCAAAACAGCTTAATTTTTAATAAAAACGTTAAATATCAGTACGAAAAATCTTCGCCTGGTTAAGTATTACATTAAGAACAGCAAGTAAATCAACTAGATAATCTATTTTAAAAACTATGCAAGTAACAACAAAAAACCGCAAGCCTTACACCGAAACTGATAACGCAGTTCAGGCGTTGGTCAATCGCGAGCGAAATATCCACAAACTTGATGTTGAGCTACCCGTCAAAGTGCAATTGTCTAGCGATGGCAAAAGAGTTCAGATTATACATAACGGCGTAGTGTTAAACGGCGAAGTTCAACGTCCTTTAATGCACCAGCTCGGCGGGCGGGCTTGGGGACAAAATCAGGACTTTAACTTGATTGGCAAGACTTGGAAACAGAAGTTTACCCAGAATTGTGCTGAACTGGAACAGGAATTAGCAGACGTTTTTAGTCGAAATGAACTTACTATTCGTTATGAAACTGATAGTCAGGGACAAAACAAGATTTATGGCATTGTTACGCCGCATTTTATTGATGTAAATCAACTTGAGTTTCGTGAACAATTTGTAGAGCAAGCTCGTCAATCGACCGCTTTGAATCCTGAAAGTCTAGGTTTTGAAGTCGGAGCATTTGGAGAAGTTATAGAGTTTTTTAATAGCGATAGTACAGGCTTTCAAACACAATATGAATATGGTTTGGTCTATGCCAGAAATAACGGTTACGAAGCCTACAAGGTAATTTGGATAAGGTGGGTACTTATTTGCACGAATGGGTTAAAAGGATGGGGCAACTATAATGTTGCTTGGAAACATACTAAAGATGTCGATTTATCTACATTTATTACCAGGACGGTGGAAGACGGTATTGACAACCAAAAATTTATGGAGGAAAGAATCACAGCATCCAGAGAGAAACAATTGAACCGGAATAGGATTGGAGAATTGATGGAGCGTTTATCATTGGCGCAAGCGTCAAAAATGCGGGTTACTGACCGGCTTGCCGTTGAGTCTAAAGCGGTGGGTTACAACGAATGGGCATTAAGCCAATCCTTGACGTGGCTGGGTTCGCATGAGAAAGCTATTGCCTTAAAAAATAAGCAACAGTTAATTGGTTTGGGAACTGATGTGCTTGAATATTCGCTTGACAAGGTGTTAGAGGACGAGTCAAAGCTATTTTTTGATGGTTCATATGGATTGGTTCTGCCCAAGGGTTTTCGACGCGGTGTTGCATAAATCCTCCGCTTTTTTTCCATTGATTTTTGAGAGTCATGCCCTGAATCAGAAGTGATTAAGACCGTGATGGAGTACCTGCGTACCTGCCAATTTGGCACGGTTTGTTAGAACCATACTTTTACATTAGTTTTGTATGAATCATGTGATATTTAGTCGGGCGCAGAGGCGAATAACTCAGCCTCTGCCGTGAAACACCCCTCCACCCAAGCCCTGTAGTTTTTAAATTACAACTGACAATTTTGTCAAAACAGCTTTATTGTTAATAACAGCGTTAAATAGGCCTCTAACTAAATTGATGGGGACCGGTCTGTGAAAACATTATTTTTTGAAAAAAAAGCAATCGAGTTGCGTTATGAAAGAGCCTGTCTTTTGGTTTATCAGGAAGGTAAACGCATAACCAGTGTCCCTGTGGTACAAATTGAACGTATTATCGTTGCTCCGCATGTGGCGCTAACGGCAGGCGTGTTGGGTCTGGTTGCTGAACATAACGTGGCCTTGTTGGTGTTGAATTCGCGTTTTCCTGATCGATCCGCTGTGTTATCGGGTGCAATGCCGGGCGATGTGCATCGACGCGTCGCTCAGTATAGCTTACTTGACGATATGCCGTTTCGCCTGGAATGGTCTAGGCGGTTGGTCTGTTTAAAAACACTCAGACAATACCAGCTATTGGCGCGAGCATTGGTAAAGCGCCCCGATCTTCGTTATGGTTTAACCCGCGCGCTGGATCAATTGAGTCGCGCGGTAGTGGTCTTGAAACAGGCTGATAAGGTAACGACGCTAGCGAGTTTACGCGGCGTGGAAGGCGCGGCCAGCGCTGCTTATTTTAAAGCGTTTTCATTGCTGTTTCCCGATTCGCTTAATTTTAATAACCGTAACCGAAGACCGCCCACAGACCCGGTTAATGCCTGTCTTTCTTTGTCTTATACGCTGTTTCATCAGGAAGCGGTTAATGCCTTGAAAACGGTGGGACTTGATCCGGCTGTCGGTTGTTATCATGCGCTTTATTATAGCCGGGAGTCATTAGCGTGTGATTTATTGGAACCGGTCAGGCCATTGATAGACGCGTGGTTGTGGCAGTTATTTAATGACCGGCTGTTACGCGCCGAGGATTTTGTTGAAAAACAGGGCGCATGTTTGCTTAATACGCCGGGTAAGCAATGTTTTTATGAGGCTTTTCACCATAAGGTGGGCGCTATCAGGCTTTTGTTACGTCGTTATGCAAGGGTTGCGGTGAAAGCAGTGGGTGAGTGCTGTCATGAGCAATCCGACTAAATCGTTTCTGATTTGTTACGATATTTGCGACCCAAAACGCTTACGCCGAGTGCATAAAGCCATTAGGGACGTGGGAATGCCTGTCCAGTTTTCTGTTTTTTTAGCGGAGCTTAAACAGGTGGAACTTGATGCACTGGTTGAACAACTGGGTCAACTCATCGAAGTTTCGGAAGATAAGGTAAGTTTTTATCATTTGACAGCGTCAAAAGAAAAGATTTGTTTAGGTTTGCCGTCGTTGTCCGATGATCTGCTGTTTTTTTAGGTTTAGCACCTATCTGACAATTAAGTGACACAACCGTTGTTCACGGTCGCACTAAAGTTTTATGCTTTTTCTTTGGGTTTTTTATGGTACATTTCTGCGTTCTTTTTGATAGATAAATTTTTCATTTTGTTAAAGAATAATTACTTGCCTGCTTGTTTATGTGGTGCTTTATTATGGCTGCTGCCTGCTTTAGGTCATGCCGATATGCCTGTCCTGAGCGCAGTCAAAGAGCCTGTCTCGAGCATAGCCGAAGGATTCGGTGTGGTGGTGAAAAGGGCAGATATTGCTTTGCAAGGCGACAACTACCTGTTGTCTTTGGAACTAGATTTTCGGCTCAGTGCGCGGGCAAAGGAGGCGTTGCAAAACGGCGTGCCTTTGTATTGGGATATACATATCAAGAGCCTACAGCATCGCGATTATTTCTGGGACAAGACATTGAGTCATTCCGGCATCCGCTATCGCATTCAGTATCATGCCTTGTTGAAGTTGTATCGAGTCAGGAATGAGGGTAGCGGCGAGCTGTATAGTTTTTCTACGCTGGCTGCGGCGCTCGATCGGATGTCAACGATACAGGGTAAGCGCGTGCTGGATAAAGCGTTGTATCTGCCGGGAAAGCGTTATTCAGTCGGGGTAAAAGTCACGCTTGATCGGGACGCCCTGCCTTTGCCGCTACGTCCGGTTGCCTATGCTAACCCTCAGTGGTATCTATCCAGTCATTGGACATTATGGCCGTTTACAAAATAAAACCCCCGATCAGTCTCTCCATATTGGCTCTGTTTGGCCTGATTCTTGTGCTGTTGCAGTTGATGAGTTCTGCAACTCAGGAATCTTCGGAATTGAGTGCAATGTACTCATGGCTGCTGTTGGTCAACACGCTGGGGTCTGTGGTGTTGCTGGGCTTGGTCGGCGCTAATATTTATTCGCTGGCGAGGCAGTTAAAAAAGCGCGAGGCGGGATCGAGATTAACCACGCGCATGGTGTCGCTGTTTGTGGTGCTGGCTTTGGCACCTGCGGTTATCGTGTTTTATTTCTCGATGCAGTTTCTGCATCAGGGCATCGATAGCTGGTTTAACGTGGAAATAGACCGGGCGATGGAGGATGCGCTGGAGCTCAGTCAGGCATCGTTAGACCAGAGGATGAGCTGGCATTTGCGACAAACGCAGCAATTGGCCGAAAAACTGGTGGAATCGCCGGAAATCCAGGCGGCACTGGAAGTGGAAAATCTGCGGCAACTTTCTGGGGCGTCCGAGATGACGTTGTTCTCCAGGCAGGGCCGGATTATTGCTTCAAGCAGCATCAATCCCAGTGATATTTTGCCGAGTTTGCCGGACGAGAGCATTTGGCTGCAATTGCGGCAAAACGGAGAATTCGTTGCTTTGACACCGGTGCGCGAAAATGAATTGATGATTCGGGCTATCGTCACTATCAAGGCTAATGAACCTCAATATTTACAGGCTTTATACCCGGTGCCGGTAAGGATTGCCGATTTGGCCGATTCGGTGGAATTCGCTTTTGTGCGTTATCAGGAGATGCGTTTTTTAAGGCACTCATTAAAGGTGAGTTTCTCCCTGGCCTTGTCGCTGGTTTTATTGATGAGTTTGCTGGCGGCCATCTGGGTGGCCTTTATCAGTATCCGCAATATTATTGCCCCGGTAAAGGCATTGGTTAAAGGTACGCAGGCGGTGGCTTCCGGGCATTATGACCAGGAATTGCCGGTTATTGCCCAAGATGATTTGGGCTTTCTGGTCGAGTCCTTTAATGAGATGACGCGCCGTATTGCCAGAGCCAGCGATGAAACCCGAATGGCCGGTATCGAAGTTGAAAATCAACGGGCTTACCTGGAAACGATACTAGGGAATTTAACCGCTGGGGTCATTAGTTTCGATGCGACACATAAGATACGAACGGCGAATCAGGCGGCTTACCGGATTTTCCATATCCATGTGAACCAGTTTGTCGGGCGGACGTTGTTGGAGCTGGTGCAGGACTATGCCGAGCTGGCTGAGCCGTTAAAATCGATACAGCGTCTATTGGAACAGGCCGATGATATATGGCAGCAGCGGATTGCTTTTTTAGGCTCCAATGGCCGCCAGGAGTTGCTGTGCAGGGGCACGCCGTTGTTTTCCCAGGAAGGCAGTCGAGTCGGCGCTGTGGTGGTCTTTGATGATGTGACCGATTTGATTCAGGCGCAGAAAAATGCGGCCTGGGGCGAGGTGGCCAGGCGCTTGGCTCATGAAATCAAAAATCCGCTGACACCGATTCAGTTATCGGCGGAACGCTTGCAGCACAAGCTGGCGGACAAGTTGGGCCCCGATGATGCGGAACTGTTGCAGCGCTCAACGACCATCATCGTGCAGCAGGTTGAGGCGATGAAAGAAATGGTCGATGATTTTTCGGAATACGCCAAGCCGTCCAAAAAACAGACGGTGAACATTAATTTGCCGGTTCTGGTTGAAGAGGTATTGGCGCTCTATGTGTTAAAGTCGGGGGTCAAGTTTAAAGCCGATTACGATACCGGATTGTTGATGATCAAGGGCGACCCGGTCAGCATCAGGCAAGTGCTGCATAATTTGATAAAAAATGCGCTGGAAGCAATAGGCGGCAAGGGTTTGATCGAAATAAGCCTGCGTCGAGTGCAAAAAAATAACACCGATTTTATCGAAATAGGACTTTATGATGACGGGCCGGGCATCAAGGATGAGCAGATCGAGCAGATTTTCGAGCCCTATGTGACCACCAAAGCCAAGGGTACTGGCTTAGGTCTGGCGATAGTCAAGAAAATAATTGAAGAGCATGGCGGTGCGATCTGGGTCGACACCAGCCGTCGACTGCCAGGGATGCAGGACGACTGCAAGGATGCAGGAGGTAGAACAACGCAGGGAGCGGTTGCCGAGGTAGAGCAACGCAGGAGTAGCTGCCGAGGGAGCGACAAAGTGGGAGCGGGATTTATCATCCAGCTTCCGGCGTGTAATTTTTGAAATACAGGATCCTAGGAACCTCAGTTGATCGCTTGACTAGATATTTAACATTATGATTTTAATAAACTTATTCATGATTTATCGTCTCGACCGCTTGGTGAATCCGCTACGAGGCGGATTGCACGGTTTTTTTGGCGCATGGCTGCGTTGCAACTCCTTGGAATGGAATAACCATTCCGCGTCGTTGCGCCTTGCCCTGCACCAAAAAAACCGCACATTCCACCACGTCCAACTGAGGTTTCTAGGATAAAACATATGAATGTACACACACCCCGTATATTAGTTGTAGATGATGAGCCGGACATTCGCCGTCTGGTCTGCGAAATCCTTGAGGATGAGGGCTATCAGGTCGCTACGGCCGAAAATGCCGCCGTTGCCCGAGAATTAAAAAAATCCCAAGCTCCCGATTTGATCCTGCTGGATATTTGGATGCCGGATACCGACGGCATTACTTTACTAAAAGAATGGGTGGTTGAAAAAGCTCTGTTTTGCCCGGTGATTATGATGTCGGGGCACGGTTCCGTTGAAGCCGCCGTTGAGGCAACTCGACTTGGGGCTTATGATTTTCTTGAAAAACCGTTGTCTTTGGCGAAACTATTATTGATTGTGGAAAGGGCTTTAGAAGCCAGCAGCCTGCAAATAGAAAATGCAGGGCTTAAACAGCAGTTGGTCGCCGATATTGAGCCGGTAGGCAAGAGCGCTACCGTTGCCAGAATCAAGGATCAATTAAAGCGCCTAGCCCAGCATGATGCCAGGGTGTTGTTTGTCGGCGAGGCCGGTGTCGGTAAGGAGCTGTATGCCCGGTACCTGCACAATAACAGCGCACATCGGGACGGCCCTTTTGTGGATGTGGCGGTAGGCAGCATATTGCCGGAAAACTCGGCGGTGGAGTTTTTCGGCAAAGAGGATTCCGGTAAGGTTTATCCCGGTCTATTGGAACGGGCGCATAAAGGGACGCTGTTTTTAGGCGAAATCGGCGGCATGGATAAGGAAACTCAGCTAAGGCTGCTGGGCGCTTTGGAGTCGAGTTCGTTCCTGCGGGTAGGCGGTAGCGAGGCGGTTCGGGTCGATGTTCGCGTGGTGGCGTCAACACGCATTGCCTTGGATGAGGAGGTCAGGGCCGGGCGGTTTCGGCAGGATTTGTATTATCTGCTTAATGAGGTCTCGCTCGATATTCAACCGCTACGCGAACACAGTGAGGATGTGCCGGCATTGCTGAGTTTTTATGTCGATTATTTTGTCAGTCAGGATAGATTGCCGTTTCGGAAGTTTTCGATGGCGGCGCAAAACCTTTTGCGCAATTACAGCTGGCGCGGCAACATGCGGGAATTGAAAAACCTAGTACAACGCTTGATGATTCTGGGTGCCGGGGAAGATATAGAGCTGGATGAGGTGAAGACTGCGCTAGGCTCGGTGATTAGCGATACCGTTACTCCCTCTTCGGTGCCTGATTTTTTTAATTTACCGTTAAAAGAGGCTAGGGATCATTTTGAAAAGGCTTATCTGGAATACCATTTTGAGCGAGCCGGCGGCAGTGTTGCCAAATTGTCAGCCGCAGTGGGCATGGAGCGAACCCATCTTTATCGCAAGTTACATTCATTGAATATAAGGTTGTAGGTGAAAGGCAAAAGGGTCTTGCTTTTGGGGTTTACGTAGAAAGTTATGATGGTTGAATGGTTGCAGAGTAAAATACTATCGGCCTAGTCATAACACATTTTTATCTATAATTTCAGTTGATTACATTTTGTTATGGCAAACGGAATGCCTTCTTTTTTCGCCTTTCGCCTTTTGTCTTTCGTCTGGCTCTCAAATAAACTTGAAAAATAGGATAATTCTTAGTAGAATCTCGCTCTTTATATTAAGCCTTTAACAGATAGCCTAAGCAACGATGAAAACATTTAGTGCAAAGCCAGCAGAAGTAAAGCGCGATTGGTTCGTGGTCGATGCAGAAGGAAAGACACTTGGTCGTCTTGCTTCTGAAATTGCGCTTCGCCTTCGCGGCAAACATAAACCAGAATACACACCGCATGTTGATACCGGTGATTACATTATTGTAGTGAATGCAGAGAAGATAGGCGTTACCGGCAATAAAGAAAAAGATAAGTTGTATCAGCATCATACAGGTTATATCGGCAATCTTAAGACCGTTACCCTGGGTAAATTAAGAAAAACCTTCCCTGATCGTATTCTTACTACAGCAGTTAAAGGTATGTTACCTAATAATCCGCTGGGTCGTGCAATGTTCAAGAAATTGAAAGTTTATGCAGGTCCTGAACACGATCATCAGGCTCAACAGCCGCAAGTACTAGAATTATAAGCAGGTAGATCATGGTAGCAGCAGCTCAGTATTACGGAACAGGTCGTCGTAAATGTGCAATCGCACGTGTTTACGCTACATCGGGTACCGGAAAAATCACTATTAATAAAAAAACTATCGAAGAATATTTCGGTCGTAAAACCGATCAGATGGTTTCTCGTCAACCACTCGGTTGTGTTGACCTGGAAGGTAAGTTCGATATTAATGTCATCGTTAAAGGCGGCGGTCCATCAGGACAGGCTGGCGCTATACGTCACGGTTTGACACGTGCGTTGATGGTATACGATGAGACTTTACGTCCAGCGCTTAGAAAAGCCGGTTTTGTTACTCGCGATTCACGTATTGTAGAACGTAAAAAAGTGGGTTTACACAAAGCCAGAAAGCGTCCACAGTACTCGAAACGTTAATCGATTACTTCATTATGTAGTAACTTACGTTACGCATGTGGAAATAAAAAGGGCTGCATTCGTAAGGATGCGGCCCTTTTTTATGGCTATAAAAAAGGGAACGGGTTGTAAAGATTTTGATTGTCGTTCCTGCCGACAGGAATGTCGGATTTTTCGGTCAACTGGAAAATAATACCGATATAGCGTTGATTTAATCCAGTCTGACCAACTGCCCAAGAGCCGCAGATTGCAAGGCAGCAACGATGATTTGGCAATTGGCTTTTGCATCGTCCAGCGACAGCGCGGGGGCAGTGCCGTTTAACACGCAATTGCTGAAATGTTCTATTTCCAGTTGAAAGTGGTTGGCTGCAGGCAGTTTTTCTTCCGCTTGTTGACCGTCTTCAGTCCACCACGAAATCACCGGTACATCGCCGGACATACACCAGACGTTGTGGCACTTAATCCCGCCTTGGGTGCCGATTATTTCATATTCACAGCGTCTGGCGCGTTCAAAACTGAAATCGAAATGCGCGTATTTTCCGGCACCAAAATCAATGATGCCGCTGGTTACAATATCAGCGCCGCTTTCGACATACTTGGCGATGGCCGTTACCGCCACAGCAGGTTGGTCGAAAAACATCCGCGCCGAATGGATTGCATAACAGCCGATGTCCCACATGGCGCCGCCGCCGTTTTCGACGCTTTCCGTCAGGCGGTACATCCGTGCCGGCCGCATCATGAAAGAATAGCTGGAGCGCACCGACATGACTTCGCCTATCAGCCCTGAAGCAATCAATTCCCGCACCCGCGCATGTTGCGGGTGGAAGCGGTACATGAAGCCTTCCATAACGGTGACTTTCTTTCGTTGCGCGGCGGCTTGAATAGTTTCTATGTTGGCCACTGTCAGCGCCATGGGTTTTTCACACAGTACATGTTTGCCGTGTTCGATGGCGCGCAGCGTCCACTCGGCATGTTCATGATTGGCAAGCGGCAGGTATACGGCATCGACTTCTGGGTCATCAAGTAACGTTTCGAGGTTATCGTAGATTCGCACCTGTTGCTGTTGTGGCGCGTATTGCGCCAGCGTTTGTGCTGCGGCACCGGGGCGACGGCTGGCTATGGCGACCAGTTCGGCGTTGGATGCTTCGACAATGGCCGGCATGAGCCGTTCGTTGATACGCGCCGCACCTAAAATGCCCCAGCGCAGTTTTGTTTTGTTATTCATGAGCTTTACCTTCGGTTGGTGGGTAAGGTTTATTTCAACAGAGGATGATCTTTTGGCAATTGCCGCGCTATCCATAACGCTAATTTATGTTTCATATTCACCCCGTTTTCCTGGCCTATCGCCAAGGGCTGAATAAGTTGATCATTGACCAGTAGACGATAAAGACATTCAGCTTTGTCCTTTGCTGAATGGGTCGCGGCAAATCCCGTGTAGCCGCGATTTTTGGCGTAATTTTCGGCGACTTCCAGGGCTTTTTTCAGCAGCTGGGCTTCGTTTTTTAACTGGGTCATTGAGGCTTGTCCTTTTCCAATAGTATTGTCCGCGACGGGTTCTTGGTATCGATATGTTGGCTTTCATCATAACCAATTCAGCGGAGTGATTGCAAAGAGAGTCTGCTAGTGATGCGTGTTTTCTCCAATATCTAAAAAATCCCAGTGTTGGTCGATAAAGCCTTGCAACGGTCGATATTGGTTTTTGTAGCTCATTTTTTGACAGTTGGCAATCCAAAAGCCCAGGTACAGCCATTCTAATCCCTGTTCTTGTGCGTGGCGGATTTGCCACAGAACCGCATAAACGCCGGGGCTATAGCTGTAAAATTGGGGGTCGAAGAAGGTATAAACGGCGGAGAGCGCATTATCAAGGCAATCTACAATGGCAACAGCGGAAAGCTTGCCGTCAATCGAAAATTCTACAAATTGGCTATCGCACCATGAACTGCCTAAAAATTTAATGTACTCATCGGGGCTGGTGTTTGCCATGTTGCCATCGGCATGACGCTGGTTTTGGTAGCGCAGATAAAGATCGTAATGGGCTTGTTCGAAGACGGCGGGCTTGATTATGGCTGTGGTCTGTCGGTTTTTTTGCAAACACCGCTTTTGGCTGCGGTCGGGTTTAAATTGCGTGACCGGCAAGCGCACCGGAACGCATTGCGAACACTGCGGACAACGGGGATAGTAAACATCGTCGCCACTGCGTCTGAAACCGTGCGCAATAAGCTGGGAATAAACAGCGGTGCTAAGTTCGAAGGAGGGATTAACAAATGCAGTTTGGGCCTGCTCGCCTTCCAAATAGCTGCACGGGTGCGGTGCGGTAATCAATAAAGGAATAGAGGCCATAATGGTTGCTGTCCGTAGGCAGATGTAAATTCAAGATGTATTTTATCAGCTCCTACGCTACGGCATGGGGGAATTGCCCTGTTGCCCAAGGATCATCTGCTCTAAATTAGCAACGATTTTTGGGGGCGCTTGTGTACAAATGTCGGCGAAAAACGGTATTAGGGGTATGTGTTAACGACAAAATCTATCCGTCAAATAAAATTAGCAACGGGAAGGGGGTTTAGCGCATCGCCCGAGCCGATCATCGGTATGAGCAAAGGGAACTGTGCCGATATACCTTACATAGATAAGGATTTTTTTTCAATGAAATGGGTATTATGATGTGAAAATGTTAGTTATTGTTAACAGTATTATTTTTTCACAGCGGAGTTCCATCGAATAGGTTGGTAAGATTTGGGGGCTAATAATGTATTTAAATAAGCAACTATTAAAGCCGGGAACGGCGGTTGTTAATAGCGTCAATGAGGCAAAAGGAAGCGCTGAGTATTGTAATGTTCAAATAGCGGTTAATTTAGCCGCAGGTAAAACCCGGCTGATTAATATCCTGTCGCAATTTCCAGCCACCGCGTTATATTTACTACACAGATACGAAGTGGATACCAAGTTAAAACAGGCTGGCACAGCAGAATTGATGGTGGCTTTAACCGAAATCAAGAGCCATTACTTACGACTGCCAGGGATGGCGGAAGTGTCGCAATCGGTAGGGAACCGATGCGACCGACTGCCAGGGATGGCGGAAGTGTCGCAATCGGTACGACTGCCAGGGATGCAGGAGGTAGAGCAACGCAGGAGCAGTTGCCGAGGGAACCGATGCGACTGGCCAAGTCTGTCGTTTTCAGGCAGAGGCTTTAAGCGTGAGGTCGATGCGCTTGAAAAACAGCATTTAACTGAGGCGCTGCAAGCATTTCCTTTTTCGTTTGAAGACTTGGTTCTGCTGACCGAACTCATTATTGTTGCGTTCAAGGCCCGTGATGTTGATCCTTCGGTAGCCAAAAATATTCCCTGTTGGGTGACCAAACGATTGGGAGTCTCAAATCGATGCGATAAATCAAAACTGCCTGATATAATTGATGCCATGCACGTTAGCCAATTTGATCAGCAATTTTTATTTTTACCCGACGTCGATATGCAGTGCTATGTGACCGATATGGTTTTTGCCGAACATCTTTGGTTAAGATCAAGGCAGGCATTAGCCGAGGCGAATTCGGGCTTGGTCTTATATATAGCCAACCAGTATAGGTGCGGATTTTTAGATTTTGACGACTTGGTGCAGGAAGGCCAAATCGGCTTGTTAAGGGCTGTCGACAAATTCGATTGCCGCCTGGGTTTCCAGTTTTCGACTTATGCGGCGTATTGGATCAAACAGGCCATGTCCCGCGCCTTGTCTCGTTGCGAAAGGGTTGTGCGGGTGCCTTGCGAACAGGTGGCGAATATTCATAAAGTGTTGCGAGCTAAAAATGCGCTGCTTGCAAAAACGGGTAGAGAACCGGCCATTAAAGCATTAGCCGATTATTCAAAAATACCCGATGAGCAAATAAATGCTATTTTAGCCATCGCGCAAACGGCGGTATCGCTGGAAAACAGGGGCGACGATGACGAATCCTTAGCGCCGATTGATTTTTTAGAGCAGCAGGTTTTTGCCCAGCCGTTTAAAAAAATAGAACAATCGGATCTTAAAGCGTGGCTGGCCAAGGCGATTAAAATCCTTGATCCACGGGAGTTAAAGGTTATTTGCTGTCATTTCGGCATCAGTAACGGGTGTGAAATGACTTTACAGGAAATTGGCGCGGAACTTAGCTTAACCCGGGAGCGGGTTCGGCAGATTCAGGTTAAGGCGCTTAATAAAATGAAACTCAGCTACGGTAAGCAATTAATGAGTTTTTTATGAATAATTGTAGGTTGGGTTACGGCTAGCATCTAACTCAATCTACGAATCTTTTGTCATTTATAGCAGTCGGTCGCATCGGTTCCCTACCGCTTGCGACACTTCCGCCATCCATGGCAGTCGAAACTAGGAGATACAGATGAGTAAATATTTTTTCAATATCCTTATTTTAAGCGTTGTGATCGGCGGAGGGTATTTAATCTATGATCGGCTAAATTCCACGCCACCACTACAGGAGTCTTTGCCGTATTCGGAATTTATCGGCAAGCTGAAGCATGGGCAGGTGGAGCGTGTGGAGGTAGCCGGGCCGATGATCAATATCCGCACCTCGGACGGCCAAGACTATGAGACGTTCAATCCCGGCGATCCGCATTTAGTCGATGATCTTTTGAGTGCTGGCGTGCAGATAAGAACAGTGCCGCCGGTGCAAGAGACCTTGCTGATGAAAATATTCATCTCCTGGTTTCCGATGCTGTTAATGATCGTGGTATTGGTCATTTACATGCGCCGGATGCAAGGCGGCATGGGTGGCAATAGCTTTGGCAAAAGTAAAGCCAAAATGCTCGAAGAAGATAAAAGAACTTTTACTTTTAAGGACGTTGCCGGTTGCGAAGAAGCCAAAGAAGAAGTGGCCGAGCTGGTTGACTTTCTGGCCGACCCGCAGAAATTTCAAAAACTGGGTGGGCAAATACCGCGTGGTATTTTGATGGTCGGCCCGCCGGGAACCGGTAAAACCCTGATCGCCAAAGCTATTGCCGGTGAAGCGGGGGTCAAGTTTTTTACCATTTCGGGTTCGGACTTTGTCGAAATGTATGTCGGTGTCGGTGCGTCCAGGGTCAGGGACATGTTTGTCCAGGCCAAAGAACATGCGCCGTGCATTATCTTCATCGACGAGATCGATGCGGTCGGTCGCCAGCGGGGCGGCTCAGGCATGGGCGGCGGCAATGACGAACGTGAGCAAACTCTGAACCAGTTGCTGGTGGAAATGGACGGTTTTAACGGCAACGAAGGCGTCATCGTGATCGCCGCAACCAACCGCGCCGACGTACTGGACAAGGCCTTGCTCAGACCGGGACGTTTCGACCGGCAGGTTAACGTCGGCTTGCCCGATGTGCGTGGCCGTGAGCAAATCCTCAACGTGCACATCAAAAAAGTGCCAGCGGCGGCCGATGTCGAATTGAAATACATTGCCCGAGGAACGCCCGGTTTTTCAGGTGCCGACCTTGCCAATATTATCAATGAAGCCGCGCTGTTTGCTGCCCGCTCCAACAAGCAGGAAGTCAGTATGGCCGATCTTGAAAAAGCCAAGGATAAAATCCTGATGGGTGCCGAGCGGCACACCATGGTAATGACCGAAGAGGACAAGTTGCTGACCGCTTACCATGAATCGGGGCATTGTATCGTCGGGCAAAAATCTCCCGATCATGACGCCGTTTATAAAGTCAGTATCATGCCCAGAGGCAGGGCTTTGGGCATCACTATGTTCCTGCCGGACCGGGATCAATACAGCGCCAGCAAACGCAAGCTGGAAAGTCAGATCGCCAGCCTGTTCGGCGGACGGATTGCCGAGTTGATGATTTACGGCGGCGATAGGGTAACCACCGGCGCATCGAACGACATTGAACGTGCCACCGAATTGGCACGCAATATGGTTACGCGCTGGGGTTTTTCTGACAAACTAGGGCCGCTGGTCTACGGTGAGGAAGGCGGTCGGCCGTTTATGGGGCATCCGGGCACTCAAGGCAGTTCGGTATCCGATAATGTCGCCCAGCTTATCGATGAAGAAATACGTGCAGTGATAGACCGCAACTATCAGCGCGCAGAAACCATTCTAAAGGAAAATATCGTTATCCTGCATAAAATGGCCGAAGCGTTGATGAAGTGGGAAACCATAGACCGGTTGCAGATTGAAGATCTAATGGCAGGCAAAGATCCCAGACCGCCTGCGGAAGATAGTGAGCCGCAAGTGGATACGCCTTCCGAACCCAGCAATGAAGTACAGGACAAAGCTGATAAAAAAGTGATTAAGGCAGCGAGCAATAAACCTGCGGGACAAGTTTGAGGCCGTTTTGTTTTCATCACTCCAACCCTCTCCCGATTGGAGAGGGTGAATAAGGTGTCACTAAAGCTAAGGTAGCAGTTAAAGCAACTAAAACAGGTTCTGTCGTATGTACTACGGTTACGCATATTTTGGACGAGGAAGAATGCCAATCCCTCAAACTGGACGGAATTATCCCGCCAGCGTATAAAACTGTTTTGCAAAAGGCATCTGATTTGGTTTTGTCGCATTAACTGCATTATTGTGCGTCGATTAATTCTTGATACTCGATGTTCAAGTTTTTAATTCTTGATTTTATAGAACCCCACAAAATCAGGCCTTACAGCCATAAGCGCTACCCTGTAACACCTGACGCCATTAACGGAAACACCTTGATTTATCTGGGTTCACTTCAGTCAAGCTCAAAAAACTTGAACATCGAGTGATAACCGTCTTTATAGCTCGGATATTTAAACCGATAACCCAATGTTTTTAACCGGGCGTTATTGCAGCGTTTGTTCATTCCGCCATCGGCACCCTTAACCGTCGGTCGCATCGGTTCTCGACCGATTGCGACACTTCCGCCATCCCTGGCAGTCGGCGGCGGGCAATGCAAGCGTTCCGCCAGCCAGCTCATCACCTCCCACATCGGCGCGGGATCGTCGTCGCTGGCCAGATAGCATTGAGCTAACGTTTTTCCCGCCAAGCATTGCTCCAACAAAAAAGCCAACACGCCAATGCAATCCTGCTGATGTATCCGGTTGGTAAAATAAGGCGGGGTTTGCTGGATGGCCGGTGATTGCATCGCTTGTCTTAACAGATATTCCCTGCCCGGCCCGTAAATGCCGGAAAAACGCACTACGATATTAGCGGGGTGCGCCGCGATCAATTTTTGTTCCGCCTGTTGGATTAATCGGTTGGTGATAGTGTCCGGTTCTGCGGCTGAGTCTTCATCCACCCATTCGCCTAAAGATTGCCCGTAAACGCTGGTGGATGAGACCATCAGCCACTGTGTGTTCGGGAGCTTGGAGAGCAGATTATCCAGACCGGTTTCATAAACGGCGCGGTAGCTTTGTTCAGTGCGACCGTCAGGCGAAACTATAAAATATACCTGGGTAAAATCGCTGTCCAAATCAGCCAAGTCGGCGGCTGAACTTATATCGCCAGCGACATAACGGATGGAGCAGGATGATGAAGCAGGTGGCCTGCGTTTTAGCCCGGTGACATCATGGCCCTGGGTCGATAACACCCCCGCAAGTTCAGAACCAATCGCGCCGCAGCCGACTATTAATATTTTTGCCATGGTTATAATGAGTTCAGTTCTTGCGGATAAGGCGACAGGTAATAGGACTCTTCTATATACGACTGCCAGGGATGGCGGAAGTGTCGCAATCTGTCGGGAACTGATGCGACCGACTGCCAGGGATGGCGGAAGTGTCGCAATCTGTCGGGAACCGATGCGATCGGATCGGGCGATTTACGGAAATGATGTTTAAGTAAAGTCAGGGGCACAATCAGCGGGATATAGCCATTGCGATAGCGTTCAATCACCTCGCAAAGTTCGGCTTTATCGTCGGCGTTTAAGTCCTTCTTCAAATAACCTTGGATATGCTGCAAGACATTGACATGGTTGTTGCGGGTGGCCGGTTTTTTAAGCATAGCCATCAGCTGCACAATGTACTGTTCTGCAACTTCCGCAAGGTTGGCTTTAGTCAGTCCCGCCAATAATTGGCTCAAGTCGCGATAGTCCTCATGGCTCATAATGATCAGTTTATGGCGGGCATGAAAACGGGTCAGACTGCTTGCCGTCATTCCCTCAGTGAGTAACGCTTTCCAGCGGTGCAGCACATAAACGCGCTGGATGAAATTCTCGCGTAGTGCCGGGTCGCCCAACCGGCCTTCTTCCTCGACCGGCAACAGCGGATTGTTACGCATCATTGTTTCGGCATAAATGCCGACCCCGTCGGCGTGTGGCAGGTTATCGGTATAAACCTTGACCCGCTCCATGCCGCAACTGGGCGAACCTTTTTTCAGGATATAACCGCATAAATTCGCGTATGAGCTTTGATGTTGTTCGGCATAGTCGCGTAACGGCTCAGTAACGTCCTGGTCGGGATTTTTAATGCCGACGCAATGGATGGCCTGATTGATTTTTACCAGATGCAGGGTAGGGCGGGGCGCACCCAAGCCGATGCCCATTTCCGGGCAAAACGGATGGAACTTGAAATGCTCGCCCAGCGTGCCGACGATATAGGCATCCAGCCGGTGGCCACCGTCATATCGGACATTTTGGCCCAGTAAACAACTGCTGATACCGATAGGGATTTTTTGCATATGACTATAGGAATGTAGGTAAGGCGTGTGAGTCATGTAGGGTACGCTATGCGTACCATTTTCAAATTACGCAATAAACTCAATAAGGTACGCGTAGCGTACAGTGCTTAAAAGCTAAGGAACGTGCACGAAATAACTTGAGTAAGAAGCAACAAGGAGCGGCTTAACTTATTTCGTGCGCATTACTAATCAATAGACAATAAAAAGCCCCCTTAAGTTTTAACTTTGCGAGGGCTCTGGTCGCTTGAAAGCGTTGCCTACGGAAAACAATTCCATTGGTATGAAAAGGCAGGTAGGCTATAGTTGGTTACACTATGGTTATAGATTATAGATAAGGACGCAAATGAGCAAGAAAATTTTAGGCCTGGATTTAGGCAGCAATTCAATTGGCTGGGCATTACTGAAAGAAAACAATGGTAAGCCTAATGAGATCATCAATATGGGCAGCCGGATTTTTACCAAGGCGGTAGAAGAAAAAACACCCACGCCCAAAAACGTTAAACGTAGAAATGCCAGATTATCAAGACGCATTACCCAGCGTCGGGCAAGACGTAAATTAAGGATGCTCAATTACCTGATAACACTAAACCTCTTGCCGCAAGAACTTACCGCCAATCCAACGCCAGAAATCATACTCAACGAATTGGGCAACCCTTACCTGTTACGTGCCAAAGCGCTTGACCATTCCCTGACATCGTTTGAGCTAGGCCGTGTATTGCTGCATCTTGTCCAGCGTCGCGGGTTTTTAAGCAACAGAAAAACCTTGTTAGGCGATATGGCGGATGACCCTGATGTGTTAGAGGTTTTAGCCGAACTTGAAGATGAAGATGACAACACAGAACGCGCTAAAGAAGAAACTGCGTTCAAAGCAGACATTAGTCAATTAAAAAACACTATCGCTGAATTGGGCTTTCGTACCCTTGGAGAATACCTCGCTTCATTAGACCATCATGACTGCAAACGTAACCGCTCCAGAGATGGCGGGCATTTGCGCACAGACCGCCAAATGTATCGCGATGAACTGGATTTAATTTGGGAACAACAAAAACAGCACCATAACGATTTAACTGACAACGTCAAAGAACAACTGGAAGAGATTATTTTCAAGCAAAGGCCTTTAAAACTAAACGCCGACCGCATAGGTAAATGCTCGCTGGAACCCACACGAAAACGCGCCAAGATAGCCCGATTGGAAAGCCAGAGATTCCGGTATCTTCAAGACATTAACAACTTACAATACTTTGATTACTACACCGAAAAATCAGTATCCCTCAATGATCAAGCCAAACAAAAGCTGGTACAGCTGTTTGAAACTACCGCCAATATTAGTTTTGCAGGCATAAGAAAAGCATTGGGCTTTGATAAAACCATAGAATTCAACCTTGAAAACGGCACTAAAAAACTAAAAGGCAATATAACCGCCTGTGAGATCCGCAAACAATTGCCCGAATGGGATTCATTTGATGAAACCAAGCAACTCGACTTGGCCGAAGACCTGCTAACCATCAATAAAAAATCAGCACTGAAAGATAGACTGATAAAGCACTGGGGATTCAGTCCCAATACAGCGGTAAAACTTTGTTTGTTGGAGTTTGAGCCGGGACATAGCAATCACTCGGTAAAAGTCATCAATAAAATCCTGCCCTTTTTGCAACAAGGCCAGATTTATTCCGATGCACGGATTAGTGCAGGTTATGGGTATGAGCTAACAAAAATAATTGCCACTGACACATTAGGCGCACCGCCAGAAACCGCTAACCCTATCGTGAACAAAGCCTTACAGGAATTACGGCGTCTCATCAATGCCATTATTGCCGAGTACGGTAAACCCGATGCTATTAGGGTTGAAATGGCGCGTGACCTGGAAATGAACACCAAGCGCTACCAGGACTTTATCAAGCAGCAATCCAAAAACACCAAAGCCAACGATGAAGCCACCAGCAAATACCAAGAAATGGGGCAAAAAAATCCACAGCTCGCCTTATCAAAATATCCCGGAAAAACAGACAAACTCAAATACCGCTTGTGGCAAGATCAAAGGAATTGCTGCGTTTACAGCGGCAACACCATCAGCCTGTCCGAGTTATTCAGCGCCAACATTGAAATAGACCATATTTTGCCGTACAGCGAATCACTAGATGACTCCTTTATGAATAAGGTGGTGTGTTATGCCAGTGAAAACCGCTTTAAAGGCCAGAAAACACCGGTTGATGCCTTTGGCGGCAATGATGAAAAATGGAACCAGATAACCCAAGCCATAAGCCGCTGGGATAGATCGCTTAAATCCAAAAAAGCCCGCTTTTTTACTACGGCTGCCGAATTACAAAAACGCGATTTTATCAGTACCCAGCTTAATGACACCCGCTACATCAGCCGCCTTGCACAAACCTATCTGGCTGAACTGGGTGCGGACATTTCGGTTAGCAAAGGCATTACCACTGCTTGGCTCAGACATCAATGGGGATTAAATAGTTTAATTGGCGAGACCGATAAAAAAGAGCGTACCGATCATCGGCATCATGCCATAGACGCAGTCGTTATAGCCTGTGTCGATAGGCGTTTGTATCAGACTTTGGTCAACACTGCTAAAGACCTTGAGCGCAAACAGTCGGAACTCAACATGAAAGATATTTATATCGATCCGCCTTGGCATGATTTACGTGATGATTGTCAGCAAGCGTTGGGCAAGGTAATTATTGCCCACGTCCCGCAGCTTAAATTGACAGGTGAATTGCACGAAACAACCGGTGCAGGATTTATTGAAGGCATAGGCAATGTCAATCGCAAAAATTTGGATGGTAACTTTACCCAAGTTAAAAAAATCATCGATCCAACCGTTCAGAGTTTAGTTGAACAGCATTTAGAACGTTACGACAATAACCCAAAGAATGCCTTTGCAGAGGGTATCACTGTTTTTCACAAAAACGGTAAAACCCCGATCAAACGCGTGCGCATTTTGCAGTCTAAAACCACTCTAGCGAAACTTGAAAAAACCAAGTTTGGTGCAAAAGACAAACAGGGCAAAGTTTTTAAATGGCTTGCCTTTGGTAATCTGCATCATGTGGAAATTATTAAACACCGTGAAACGGGCAGTTATTCAGGACAATTTGTAACCACTATGGAAGCCTCGCATCGCGCCAAAGGGATCAAAATGCACCGCCAGCCGATTATTAAAATCGACCACGGCGCAGACCATGAATTTATCATGGCATTGCATATTAATGACTTGGTCAGTATTGAGAAAAATGGACAGAGATTATTTTATCGTGTGCAAAAATTGGATTCAGGAAGCAATAGAATAGTGCTTCGCCTACATACAACAACCATACTGGACAATAAAACCGAGGAAATTTTTTTTAGTATCAATGAAAGCTCGTTTACCACTTGGCAATTGAAAAAACACTCGATAAACGCTATTGGTAAGCTAATCGAATGATTAAACGCATCATAGACATCAGCGAACCGGCTTACCTGCATTTAAAGCATCAGCAATTGTTGATTGATAAAAAAGGCGACACTATTGCCCAGATACCTATTGAGGATTTAGGTGTCGTTATCCTGCAAGACCCAGCCATTGTTATAACCCAAGCCGTTATCGTTGCTTGCCAAAAAAACAATGTAGTCCTGGTGTTCTGTGATGAGCGGCATTTGCCTTATTCGGTTTTGTTGCCGATCAGTGAAGGTAATAGTCTGCACAATAAAGTCTTGCAGCTTCAAATGGGCTTAAAGTTGCCAACAAAAAAACGTTTATGGCAACAGATTGTTAAACACAAAATCACAGAGCAAGCCAACACATTAAGAAATTTGGATAAAACCTATAAGCCATTGGAACGGCTGGCTGAACATGTTAAAGCAGGCGACCCGGAAAATTTGGAGGCACAAGCCGCCCAAAAATATTGGAAACTGCTGTTCGGCAATACGTTTAGGCGCGATGTGGAACTGGACGGCGTTAACAGCTTGCTAAATTACGGTTATGCCATTATGCGGGCTATGGTAGCCCGCGCCATTGTTGGTAGCGGCTTACATCCCGCCATCGGCTTGCATCATCGCAACCAATATAACGGATTATGTTTGGCCGATGATCTGATGGAACCGTTTAGGCCTTGGGTGGATTTTAAGGTCTATCAAATGGCGCAAAGCAATCCCCAGCTTCAGGTAAATAAAGAGTCAAAAATACCCCTGCTTAACTTGTTATCTGAATCGGTGTTATGGGATAAACAAAATATGCCGTTAATGGTTGCCTGTCATTATATGATGGCTAACCTTAAACGTGCTTATGAAGACAGCACCATCATGCTGGATTACCCAAAGATAGCAAGCCAGCGGCAACCATGAACTTCGGCGGACTAAACTCAGTGTGGGTGATTGTCATGTTTGATCTACCAACAGGCACTCCGCAAGCCAGAAAGCAATACACTATTTTCAGAAAATACTTGCTTAATGATGGATTTACTATGATGCAATATTCAATTTATATGCGCCACAGCGCAAGCGATGAAAATGCACAAGTCCATGCGAAACGAATAAAATCCCGCTTACCACCGGATGGGGAAGTGCGAATTATCAAAATAACTGATAAACAATTTGGCAGGATTGAGGTTTTTTATGGAAAAAAACACAAAAAGATCGAACAAGCACCAGAGCAGCTGTCACTTTTTTAACCACAAAAGTGACAGCTTATCCTTTAAAAACAAACTATTGGAATAGAGCTAGTGTAACCAACTATAGCCTACCCGCAAATCACAACTGCTCCATCATCCAGTACCTCGAAGCCCAGAGTGTAACCAACTATAGCCTACCCGCAAATCACAACAACTACGTCAAGCAGTCTGGTATATTTGTAGTGTAACCAACTATAGCCTACCCGCAAATCACAACAGTAGCCTATCGCGCCGCAAACCAAGATGAAGTGTAACCAACTATAGCCTACCCGCAAATCACAACCACATCGGAAAACTTTGCTGAAAAAGAAAAAGTGTAACCAACTATAGCCTACCCGCAAATCACAACTTTCAACCTTAGCAATGGTGTCATGTGATAGTGTAACCAACTATAGCCTACCCGCAAATCACAACTTTCTCCAGTTGATCGATAGAACCTGCGGTAGTGTAACCAACTATAGCCTACCCGCAAATCACAACATTCAGTAGCAGCGCTGTCCTGATTGTTTTAGTGTAACCAACTATAGCCTACCCGCAAATCACAACCCAAGCCGGTTCCGCATTCACTTTTCTTTTAGTGTAACCAACTATAGCCTACCCGCAAATCACAACGTTCACGCCGTCCAGCGCAACAAGGATAAAAGTGTAACCAACTATAGCCTACCCGCAAATCACAACAAGGACGGTAAAGCCTATCAATTAGAACTAGTGTAACCAACTATAGCCTACCCGCAAATCACAACTAGGTTTCCCAGCACCTTCCCAATTCTCTTAGTGTAACCAACTATAGCCTACCCGCAAATCACAACAGCTTGATGAGACTCAGTGCGCTTTTTTAAAGTGTAACCAACTATAGCCTACCCGCAAATCACAACAGATTGTAGAACATATCGAGTTTCTGTAAAGTGTAACCAACTATAGCCTACCCGCAAATCACAACATAGTTGATGAGTGTCACGCCATTTTTAGAGTGTAACCAACTATAGCCTACCCGCAAATCACAACACGACATGGGAACGATCATGCAAATTGCTGATGCTGCGCCAATGCCCAACGTACATGCTCCCTGACCATCTCGGAGTCATGATCGAGCATGGGCTTTAAGGCTTCGATAATCAGCGTGGATTTCGGCGCATTGCCCAAAGCCACGGCGATATTCCTGAGCCAGCGCTGATGTCCGATTCTGCGTATCGCTGAGCCTTCGGTTTTTGCCAGAAATTCCGCTTCAGTCCAGGCGAATACCTCAAGCAATTGCGGGGTGTCGAGTCGATGTCTGGGATTGAAATCCGCTTCATCGGTCGGTTTGGCAAAACCGTTCCACGGGCAGATGATCTGGCAATCGTCGCAGCCGTAGATGCGGTTGCCGATCAGCGGCCTTAAGTCCTCCGGTATCGAGCCGTGCAGTTCGATAGTTAGGTAGGATATGCAGCGTCTGGCATCGACCTGATAGGGCGCGATAATCGCCTGGGTTGGGCAAATATCCAGGCAGGCGCGGCAACTGCCGCAATGCGCTGTGGCAGGCGTGTCGATGGGGAGCGGCAGGTTAGTGAACAGTTCGCCGAGAAAAAACCATGATCCGGCTTTGCGGTTGATGACCAAGGAATGCTTGCCTATCCAACCCAGCCCCGCTTTTTCGGCTAAGGCCTTTTCCAGAACTGGCGCGCTATCGACAAAAGCCCGCATGGCGCCGGGGAGTTGGGGGCCGATTTCCGCCTGGATTTTGTCAGCCAGTTTTTGCAGGCGGGTGCGCATCAGCTTGTGATAATCGCGGCCCAATGCATAGCGGGATATATAGGCGGAAGTAGGGTCGTCTAGCCGCTGCTTCATGGTGGTTTGGGGTTCAGGCAGGTAATCCATACGCACCGAAATAATGCGCAGGGTTCCCTCATGCAAAAGCTCGGGTCTGCTGCGTTTCAGGCCGTGACGCTGCATATAGTCCATTTCGCCGTGGAAGTTATTATCCAGCCAGTTTTTCAGGTGAGCTTCCGCTTCCGGTAAATCAGTGTCGGTAATGCCGACTTGTTGAAAGCCCAGCTCTTGTCCCCATTGTTTAATTTTCAGGGCTAGGCTTGCCATTTGTTGACTGTTGATGTCCATCGCTGACGATAAGAATATAATGTGTTGTAGAAGTAACCGGCAGGTTGCTATTAGACTTCTTGATGTCACTTAATGGCAACCTGCCGGTTGCCTCTACGAAAAGCCGCTACGAAAAGACATTACAATACCATGCAAAATTTACCAATAAAACTCTATCGCGCGGCACAGGTCAGGGAAATGGATCGAATCGCCATACAGGAACGCGGCATTCCCGGTTTTGAATTAATGAGCAGGGCAGGGTATGAGGTTTTTCAAGTTCTCAAAAAACAATGGCCGAGCGCCCGGTCTGTAGCCGTTTTTTGCGGTTCCGGCAATAATGCGGGCGATGGCTATATTGTTGCCGCTCTGGCATTGGCAGCAGGGTTGAGTGTTTGCGTTTATGCGGTTTCGGAGCCTGAGAAACTAACCGGTGATGCATTCGCCGCTTACCGGAAATATCGCGATGCCAATGGTACGGTTAGACCGTTTCAGGCCGGACAGGCCATTCATGCTGATGTGCGGGTTGATGCGCTGCTGGGAACCGGACTGGATAGGCCGGTAACCGGGCTTTATGCGGAAGCGATACAGGCGATCAACGCCTATTCAGCCTCCGTCATTGCCGTGGATATTCCATCCGGTTTACATGCCGATACCGGGAACGTGATGGGTTGTGCGGTACAAGCCGATTGCACGGTGACTTTTATTGGCCTAAAGCAGGGATTATTTACCGGACAGGCGGCCGACTATTGTGGTGAGATCTATTATGCGCAATTGGCTGTGCCTAATGATGTATTTTCCGGGTTTAAAGCTGCGGCGACGCGTGTCGTCAAAATGCCGTTGCCGCGCCGTAAGCGTTCTGCGCATAAAGGTGATTGTGGACATGTACTGATCGTAGGCGGCGAGCTGGGTTATTCCGGTGCGGCCAGAATGGCGGGCGAGGCGGCGTTACGAGTGGGCGCAGGCTTGGTCAGCATAGCGACACGAGTCGATCATTCCGGGCTGATGAATTTGGGTAGGCCGGAATTGATGTGTCATGGTGTGAAAACTGTCGAACAGTTGGCGGCGTTACTGGCAAAAGTCGATGTTGTCGTTGTCGGGCCTGGATTAGGGCAAAGCGAGTGGGCAAAAGCGTTGTTTAATGCGGCGGTAAGATCAGGAAAACCCATGATAGTCGATGCAGACGGTCTGAATCTGTTAGCCGATTTGCCAACAGAAAAACCGGACTGGATTTTAACGCCGCATCCGGGCGAAGCGGCGCGGCTATTAAATTGCACGACTGCCGAGATACAGCAAGACCGATTTGCAGCGGCCTCGTTGATCCAGTCCCGTTACGGCGGTGTTGCAATTCTTAAGGGCTCAGGAACATTGATCGCATCCGAACACGGGTTTGCCGTTTCC
>JBCKWO010000025.1:0-25137 GCA_038922535.1 Methylobacter sp.
GGCAGCAGTTTAAAAACAGCGTCTATCGATGCCAGCGGCTGGCATGACGGCTGTGAAGGGCCAGGTTCAGCAGAGGGTAATTATATCGATTGGTTGACTATTAAAGATCAAGAGTCCAGCGTTTTGGAAGATGTGACCCGCATTAAGAATCATCCACTGGTTCCCTCCGACATCCCTGTTTACGGCTATATCTACGACTGTAAAACAGGCCGGTTAATTGAAGTACCTGCTGCTACAGAAGCGGGTAGAGCAAACTAAATCCTTTAAACATGCTCACATCCAAGGTGTGAGCATGGTCTAAATTCCCCGCAGTATTCGTAAAACGTAAGAGCTAGCTTGCGTACCTGTTGCAAAAGTCTAAGATTCGCTATTCTGTTTAATATTCACCACGAAGCCAAAAGTAGGCTATCCACTTAAAGCGGGACGGATGCGAGGCTTAACCTTAGGCTGCCCCGGCTTAAATGGGAAGCCCTGTTTTTTAACAAGGAGCCTCAATGTTACCTCATCATCCCGAAACACATCGGACTCACCGCATCGGCTGGCTGCGTGCGGCGGTGCTCGGCGCAAATGACGGCATCGTGTCCACGGCCAGCTTAATCGTGGGTATTGCCGCCGCCCATGCGCCGCATAATCAAATAATCCTAGTCGGTGTTGCCGGTCTGGTTGCCGGGGCTATGTCGATGGCGGCGGGCGAATATGTATCGGTCAGCTCGCAAGCCGATACCGAGCAGGCCGATTTAAAGCGCGAGCGCAAAGAACTGGATGAAGATGAGCATCATGAGAAAAAAGAACTGGCAGCGATTTATGTGTCGCGCGGGCTTGATCCGTTGCTTGCCGATCAGGTTGCAGAACAACTGATGAATCATGATGCGTTGGGCGCTCATGCTCGTGACGAACTGGGCATCTCGGCAACCGGCACCGCTAGGCCGATACAGGCGGCGTTGACTTCGGCGGCCACTTTTTCGGTTGGCGCAGTGTTGCCTTTGCTGGTGGTCATGTTTGCCCAGGACACCGATTTAATCGTGCTGGTGTCATCCGCATCGTTGCTGTTTTTAACGCTGTTGGGACTGTTAGCCGCCTATGCCGGCGGGTCGGGCATCATTAAAGGCGCTGTTCGCGTTACTTTTTGGGGCGCACTGGCGATGGGCTTGACCGCTGCCGTTGGTGCTATGTTTGGAACGGTTGTGTAAACTGATGCATTGGCAGGTTTACATCATCCTTTGTACCGACGACTCGCTGTATACCGGTATCACCAACGATGTTGTCCGGCGCTTTAATCAACATGCAGGTCAACAAGGCGCTAAATATTTTCGCGGCAGGCAGCCCAAGCAGTTGGTTTATGTCGAGCCCGGACATGACCGCAGCTCTGCCAGTAAACGCGAAATCGTCATCAAAAAGTTGCCTAGGCTTGAGAAGCTGCAACTGCTGGTTTCCGATATTAACAAGGTGGCTGATTTTTCGTTATGACCTTAATAGCTTCGATGCGTCGGGTTACGCTACGCTAACCCGACCTTTTTGGATTGTTGACATGATTGAAAAACGGTACGCGCAGCCACGTAGGGTACGCTGTGCGTACCAAGACTAACAAGTTACCGCCATTATCTTTATGCGGACTAAGCAAATAAAAGCCCATTATGAATAACAAACCCATTGAAATACTCAAAGCCGTTTTCGGCTACGATAAATTTAGAGGCCAGCAACAGGAAGTCATTGAGCAGCTGATAGCCGGGCAAGATGCGCTGGTGTTGATGCCGACGGGTGGCGGGAAATCTCTGTGCTACCAGATTCCTGCCTTGATCCGCCCCGGCGTAGGTGTCGTGATTTCCCCATTGATCGCATTAATGCAGGATCAGGTCAGCGCCTTGCTGCAATTGGGCGTAAAAGCCGCATTCCTGAACTCGACTTTGTCGCTGGAAGAATCCCGAAGAATCGAACAGCAGCTGCTTAATGGCGAGCTGGATTTGCTGTATATCGCCCCGGAACGGCTGACTTCGGCGCGTACCGGCGCACTGTTCGAGCGCATAAAAATCGCCTTGTTTGCAATTGATGAGGCGCATTGCGTTTCTCAGTGGGGGCACGATTTTCGGGTGGATTATCTCCAGCTGTCCTTGTTGCATGAGCGTTTCCCCGACATTCCGCGCATCGCGTTGACTGCAACCGCAGACGACAAAACCCGTGAAGAAATCAAGTTACGCTTAGGCTTGGAACAAGCCAAACTATATCTTAGCGGTTTCGACCGTCCGAACATCCGTTACCGGATCGTGCACAAGCAAAATCCCCGCGAGCAGCTGATCGATTTTATCCGCGCCGAACATGCCGGTGATTCCGGAATTGTCTATTGCCTGTCGCGCAAAAAAGTCGAAGCCACCGCCGAATGGCTGAGGACTAAAGGTGTCAACGCATGGCCTTACCATGCTGGAATGGACGCCGGTTTGCGCTACAAGCATCAGCATCAGTTTTTAATGGAAGAGGGCGTGGTGATCGTGGCGACCATTGCGTTCGGCATGGGCATAGACAAGCCCAATGTTCGCTTTGTCGCGCATCTGGATTTGCCCAAAAGCATCGAAGCCTATTATCAGGAAACTGGCCGGGGAGGACGTGACGGACTGCCCGCCAACGCCTGGATGGCTTACGGTTTACAGGATGTGATCATGCTGCGGAAAATGCTCCAGGACTCCAACGCCGACGAAGCGCATAAACGCATCGAATTCCACAAACTGGACGCCATGCTGGCCTTATGCGAACAGGTGCATTGCCGACGGCAAGCCTTGTTGGGCTATTTCGGCGACCTGCTTGAGCAGCCTTGCGGCAATTGCGACACCTGTCTGGAGCCGGTCAAGACCTGGGACGGGACGCTAGTCGCGCAAAAGGCGCTGTCTTGCATCCACCGCACCCAGCAGCGTTACGGCGTCGGCTATTTGATCGACGTGTTGCGCGGCAAGGCCACCGAGCGGATTATCAAAGCCGCCCACGACAAGCTATCGACGTTTGGTATCGGCGTCGATATTGACGAACAACAATGGCATTCGGTGTTCCGGCAACTGGTCGCACGGGGACTGGTCGCGGTTAATTTTGATAGCTTCGGCGCGTTGCAGCTGACCGAAGCCTGTCGGCCTATTTTGCGCGGCGAACAGCAATTGATGTTGCGTAAGGACTTGAAAGCCGAAAAAGTTAAAAGCAGTAAACGGGAAAGCAGGCAATTTGCTAAAACCGACGACACCCTGCTGTGGAATGCCTTGCGCGCCAAACGCAAAATGCTTGCCGATGCCCAGGATGTGCCGCCTTATGTTATTTTTCATGACGCCACCTTGATGGCGATGCTGGAAGCCAAGCCGGCCAATCGCCAGCAAATGAGTCTGCTGTCCGGTGTCGGCGAACGCAAGCTGGAACTTTATGCCGATGAATTCCTTGCGGTGATTAGCGAATTTGTTGATCTGAGCAACGGGCCAATCGGCCTGTCGGACACCCTGGCCGAATCGGTAGCCTTATTCCGTCTGGGTTACGGCGTAAGGCAAATCGCCCAGCAACGGGAGCTGCAAGAGACTACGATTTACGGCCATCTGGCGCAATCTTTGGAGCAGGGGATGTTGGTGCTGGCTGATGTCGTCGAATTACCCGAGCCGGAAATCAGGCTGATAGAAGAAGCCATTATCAACTTGCCCGAAGATCAGAGGAACGCACTGAAGCCGGTTTACGAGCTGTTTGATGGACAATACAGTTACGGAATTTTGCGATGCATAAGAGCTGCTTTGCAGCATAAAACGGGGTGATTCTTGCTATGAATTTCTTTAAGTCATCGTTCCCACGCTCCGGCGTGAGAATGCATTCGACAATGCTCCAGCGTTGTCGAACGCGACGCTGGAGCGTCGCTAACTGCGTTCCCACGCCGGAGCGTGGGAACGATAAGCATCTGAGCTTTTCAATCATCATCCCGACCCTGAATGAAGAACTTACCATTGAACCCTATCTGCTCACGTTGCAGCCTTTGCGCAGCCGCTGCGAAGTTATCATCGTCGATGCCGGAAACACTGTATCCAGTTATCCTTACGCCCATTTGACCGACCTTATCATAAGCTCGGAAAAAGGCCGCGCCCTGCAAATGAACCTCGGCGCAAGCCATGCAACCGGGGACATATTAATCTTCCTCCACGCCGACACCTACCTGCCCGAACACGCCTTGCAACTGATCGAACAGCACCTCGACAAGAAGCAATGGGGACGTTTCGACATTCGCTTAAGCGGCAACCATTTTATGCTGCAAGTCATCGCCTGGATGATGAACCGGCGTTCTCGGCTGACCGGCATTGCTACCGGCGATCAGGTCATTTTTGTTACGCGGCAGGCATTCACAGCGGCGGGACGTTATCCCGAAATCGCCTTGATGGAAGACATCGCCTTGAGCAAGGCGCTAAAAAAAATCAGCCCGCCGATTTGCCTTAAAGCCAAAGCCGTCAGCTCCGGGCGAAGATGGGAGCGTTACGGCATTTACAAGACTATACTGCTGATGTGGAGCTTGCGCCTGCGTTACTTTTTTGGCGCAGACCCGCAGTTATTGGCCGCACTTTATTCCAGGGGGCAATTTTGGAAATCGTAATCCGTTTATCCGCCGCATTAGGCATTTTCTGCATCATGATAGCCTGGGAATATATCAGTCCCAAAAGAGTCCAGCACCTCAGCCGCAAACAGCGCTGGCCGATTAATCTTGGACTCGCCGCATTGAACATGGCGATCATGCGTTTATCTCTCGGCGGCATCGCCTACCTGAGCGCCATAACCGCCGAAACTAACGGTTACGGTTTGCTAAATCAAGTGTCCGTCCCTGAATGGCTGTCGATTATCCTGATCTTACTGTTTCTCGATTTTGCGATTTACTGCCAGCATATCCTCTCGCACAAATGGCCGCTGCTATGGCGTTTACACCAGGTGCATCATACCGACCTGGAATTTGACGCCACCACCGCCGTGCGCTTTCACCCGCTGGAGATCATGATTTCGATGCTGTACAAAGTGCTGTGCATTGTTGCGATCGGCGCCGACCCGTGGGCGGTCATCGCTTTTGAGATTATCCTGAACGGTGCCGCAACCTTTAATCACAGCAACATCAACATCCCGGACGCGATCGATAAAAAACTGCGCTGGCTGATCATCACCCCGGACATGCACCGCATCCATCACTCGACTGTTCCGACCGAAACCGACAGCAATTACGGTTTTTCGATTTCCTGCTGGGATCGGTTGTGCAAAACTTATATTGCCGAACCCAAACAGTCGCAAACGATTATGGCTATCGGTTTAAAATCTTTCCGCCAACAAGACGAATTAGGGGTTATGCAATTAGTGCTGTTGCCTTTTAAAGCGCTGCGTAAACGATGACTTATAAATACCCCAATGCCGTGCTGATGGTTTTTTGCAAAGCCCCGGTTCCCGGCCAAGTTAAAACCCGTTTAACCCCCGAACTAACCGCCGAGCAGGCCGCCGAGGTGCATGTCGAACTCAGCACCAAAACACTGCAACGGGCGATACTAGGCAACTTATGCCCCGTGCAGCTCTGGTGTGCGCCGACAACGGGTCATTCATTTTTTACCGACTCGGCAGCAAGCTATCCGCTAGTTCTCCGGCAACAACAAGGGGATGATTTAGGGGCACGCATGCACCATGCTTTTTGTGTGGCGCTGGTCGATTACGCCCACGCCTTGTTAATGGGCTGCGATTGCCCGTCATTAACCGAGCCGGATCTGGAGGAAGCGTTGACTGCATTGAACAGAGACAATGAAGTCGTATTAGCCCCTGCAGAAGACGGCGGCTATGTGCTGATCGGGCTCAACAGCCCCCATCCCGAACTCTTTGATGACATGCCCTGGGGAACGGCACGAGTGCTGGATCTAACCCGCAATCGCATCGAACACCATAAGCTACGCCATCACGAACTAAGCGAACAATGGGATGTGGATACGCCAAAGGATTTAAAGCGGTATCGTGCCTTTGCCCTAAGAAATTTACCTGGCTAGTTTCTGCTCAGATAACACCTTGCGTAACTGTTGAGTGTAGGGATAACATCCCTTTGCCCTCAGGGCTTAAATTAGAGTTACCCACTACCAATCACATAGCGCCCTAAAAACTATCCGCCTTTTCCCGCGCGTCTTTGGCTCCTGCCAAGTCCTGTTGTACTTCTCTGGCATGGGCTATCAATAACCAGCAGTGTTTTTTCAAGATGTTGTCCGTAGACGCCAGTAACGCGGATTTTTTTGCCAGATCTTCCGCCAAGCCGGGCTTTGATTGCTTTAACCTTAATAGGGCCAATTTATAAAACAAAGTCGCATTTCTCGGCTCAATTCTGATGGCTCGTTCAATAGCGGCGGCCGCCGAATCAAGATCGCCGGCTTTACTATTTTGATTAGCCGCCAAAACCAAAGCACTGACTACGGGCGACAACGGTACGGTGGCCTCTATCGGTTCAAACCGTGCTAATTCTGGAGCTGAGGGTAATGAGGGTTCCTGTGTTTCTAAAGGAGGCGCTGGTAATGACGATTTTTGTGTTTCGAAAGGAGCCGACTCTGAAAATGGCTGCTCTGAAGGTGATAGCAAGGGCTGCTCTATAGGTGACAATGGCTCGGACTTTATTTCCGAGAACTCCTTAAGCGGCTGCGTTTTGACAATTTTTTTATCTATAGATGGCGCAGTACGCGATTTGGTTTTTTTGGCTGAAGCGGAAGAAGGTTTCGGGGGCTTCGCTTTGCTGTCATACACTGGAGCAGGAGGCTGTGAACCGTAAAATTCAGAGCAACCGGCAAGAAAAGAGGCCAATGTGAAAATTATAACTAAGCGTTTAAGTGACATCGTTTATTAAAAAAGGTTCTATGTGATTTGTAGTGGTAAATAGAATTTATCGCAGTGCTCTGTAAGAGTAAATTCGTTCGTCCTGAGTCCTTCGTCTGCGCTCAGGAGAGCCTTGTCGAAGGATGGGCGGATTTACGATCATGACGCATGATTTAGCACGGGTAAGTACAAGATCATATTTCTTTTAACATTTGCGCTGGAGTCAAATGGCTTCCTGATTAGCAAGATGCTTCAGCTAAAATTAAAGGCTCTGTACTCGAGCCGTAACTGGGTTGCGGCTATCTTGTGGGGGCGGCTTTAGCCGCCCTGTGGCGACTAAAGTCGCCCCCACATCTAGTCATTCGTCAGCATATCAAATATTTGGCTGAAGCATCTTGCTAATCAGGGATGGTTTTAGACATTTGCTGAAAACAGCTAAGGTGTTTTTTGCAGGAAATCACCTAAAGCCGTTTTACTCCTGTTAAAAGACTTTTGAACGACTACTTAGTCATAGGATGTGCCGACGACAGGAGGCGCATCACTCGCTTCGTACCTATAAGCTGAGTTTAAATAGGGTTACCCACTACAAAGCACATAGAGCATAAGCGTTCAGTCCCCCTCTTTGAAAAAGAGGGGTTTTAGGGGAGATTTGTTCAAATAAATCCCCCTCAATCCCCCTTTTTCAAAGGGGGAGGTGAACGCTTACCATAGAGCCACTAAAATTCTGTGGAATTATACCAAGTATCATGCCCGACGACGTCATTTAAAATAACCCCAAATATCCAATAACTAACTCAGTATGCAGATACTTCACGCCTTTGCAGTATTTGAAAATGCACCTAGGCTTTAACTTGGCAGGCATTTACAATGGCGATACTTTAGTAGCCATCTTCTGACGCACTATGCCCAAAAAATACCTCCTTTTATTAATGCTGTTAATCCCTGCATTAGTCGCTGTTGCCGTTTATTTTGCACCGACCTTGTCACAAAAAGCCGACATTAACCCGCCTGCAACCGTTTTTAATCGATCAGCAGAAACCGTTGCGGTAGAAAAACCATGCTCTAACGAACATCCCGAATGGCGACCGGCGCAAGTGATTGATGGTGTAAAAATTAATGAAGCGCTGTCCTGCGAACCGGATAATCCTTACGACATTGCCGTTGCTGTCAAAGGCGCAAACAATGTGTCAATGCAGACCTTGATGCAGACCCATCTGGCTCAGGATGCTTTGACCATGACCGACGACCTGGATGGCGATGGCGACCCGGACATTATTCGCATCAAACTGGAAATCGTCGAGCTTAATGGCGCAAGTCCCGACGGCGACTTTCTGGTTAACACTTACGACATTGCCCCCGGCATCCAGCCGGGGCTTTGGGTGTTCGCGCCCAAATCCAGCGGCATGGCGCTTAAGAACTTCAATTCTCTGGTCGCCAATCCGCTGCTGCGTGCGCCATCACCGGTCATTCGGGTTGAACAGGGCGACAAGGTTTATATCACCCTGGAAAATACCCATTATTTACCGCATACCATCCATCTTCATGGTGTCGATCATGCCTGGGTAACCGCTGCCGGTGATGACAATGACGGCATGGAGGAACACCCTGTGTTCCCCGGTAAAAGCCACACCTATGAAATCCAACCCCGACATGCCGGAACCATGCTTTATCATTGCCATGTACAAACCGCCCAGCACACTATGATGGGCTTGAGTGGCATGTTCATCGTCGAAGAAAACCGCCCTGATAACTGGGTGCAAACCTTTAACATCGGCGCAGGCCAAGTGCGTCATCCAGCGGTTGCGGTGCAAAAAGCCTACAGCCAGGAATACGATTTGTTTTATCAGTCCGTTGATAAAAAACTGGCAAAAATCATCCAGAATGCCAATGATCCAAGGCTGATCGCACACCGGATGAGCCGCGAATACAACATGACCGAATCGTTTGAAAACTATTTCATGCTGAACGGCCATTCCTTCCCCTACACGCTGAGGGACGCAGTGATTGTCGCCAATGAAAATGAAGATATAAAGCTGCATGTCGCCAACGCCCAACGTTCTTTAGTGGCACTGCATATCCACGGACATAAGGCTACCATCACCGCTTATGACGGCGTTGATCAGCCAGCTGGATCGCAAATAACGCGGGATGTATTCGACATCGCTCCGGCGCAACGGCTTGATTTACGTCTGCGCACCCAAAACAATGGCCTGGACAGTTACGGCCCCGGCCTGTGGATGTTCCATGACCATGTACCGACCGGCACCACCACCGACGGCATGGAACCGGGCGGCAACATGGCAATCCTTGCTTACAAGTCTTTGCTTGACGAGCAAGGCATGCCGCTTATGCACCAAGCCCTGCTCGACCAAGTATTTAACAAAGATTATTACGCCAAGAAACAGGCAGTCTGGGGGGAAGGCGATTTTGCGCAGTTACTGGGTGAAGCCGGACACATCGAGCCCGACACTATCGGCCTGATCATAAGCGGCCTAGCGGTCGGCTTGATCATAGGCCTGTGTATTTTTGTGGCGCTGATTTATAAACGGAAACAACAGCTATGAAATTATTAGTGACGTTACTGATACTACTGGGCCTGCATTCCCATCCGGCGTTTGCAGACGAAACCATGGCCATGATGCATCACGGCAGCATGATGATGGATGAAAAAGGCATGATCATGAATGCCAATAGCGACAACCTACCCAAAGACTGCCCAAAGATTTCCGGCGACGTCGATATCACCATCCATGCCGGTCAGAAACACGCGTTGAAATTCCCCGGCAAAATGTTTGCATTCGATAACCAAGAATGGGATGTTAAGCCCTGCTCTCGGATCAACATCACCTTCATCAATGACGACCAGATCCGCCATCAATTGATGATTCATGGTCTACCGGGCTATCTATACCCTCAGGGCATGTTTCATCTGGAACTCTACGGCCAAGGCGAATTGAAAGCCTCGCTGATTGTACCCAGCCAGAAAAAAACTTATCTGGTGCATTGCGAATTGGCGCAACATATGGAAAAAGGCATGAAGGCACAATTAAAAGTCGATGGTGGCGATGTTGATTTGCCCAGCATTCCCGGCATCAGCAAGCCCGTCAAAGCCGATATTTATCCGGTAAATTGGCAGCAAACCGACTGGGCGGTGTTGATTCTTTGTGTATTGATAGGCTGCGTTATTTCGTTTTTTGCGATAAAAATCAGATTGTAAGATAACCCAAGCTTATCAATGTACGGTTTGCCGTTCGCGCCAATGAATTAACACAAAAAAAGGCGCGCGTGGCACGCCCTACTTTCTGCCCCACATAATCATTACTGCCAAGGTTTTTATGAAACAGTTACTGTTATTAATCGCAACCTCCATAGCACTGGTCATGTGCCAAAACGCAACGGCGCGCGAACAACCCAAAAACAAAGCCGCATTACAGTGCGCAGCCTTTAGCCCCTACGTCGGCAAGCTTAACCCCAATTACGGCGCACATCCGTCCAAAGCATTAATCGACGAACTGCTGGACAAATTAGTCAAAGAAACCCCTTTTCGCTGCATCATGACTTACGGGGTTATGAACGGGTTGGAATATACCTTCGCCGCCGCCGAGGCTCGGCATCTTAAAGTCATTGCGATCATCTGGCTGGACGATGACATCGCCGTCAATTCGCGCTCCATAACTGCCGGTATCGAAGTGGCGAAAGCCTTCCCAAAAACCATCATCAAATTAAGCTGCGGCTCCGAAGTCAGGACCCGTCACGCTTATGCGTTCGATGGCGAAATCACCCGCTGCATAGACGGCCTGCGTAAAGCGGGCGTAGTCCAACCGATCACCACCATCGATACCTGGTGGGAATGGTGCAACCGTGTTTCACCCTGTCACCCAACCGGTTTTGGGGTGCAGGTCGATTGGATAGGCATCAATGTGTTCCCCTGGTGGGAAAACAAACATTCCGGCGTTTTCCCCTGTGTTCCGGCAAAAAAGGCCGCCGATTTCCACATTGCACGGATTGAGGAGTTACGCCGGACTTATCCCGGTAAAGCAGTGCTGCTGACTGAATTCGGCTGGCCGAATGGCCCCGAAGGCGGCACTGAAACCAACAAGCGCACCCAGCAACATTGCGGGATTGCCGGCAAGCTTAACCAAGCGCTGGTCGTTAAATTGACCTTCAAAAAGCTGGCTGAAAAAGGCTGGGACGGCGTCGTGTTCGAGGCATTTTCAGAGAACTGGAAGCCTAACGAGGAAGGTGACTTCGGTCGTTACTGGGGAATTTGCCAAGGAGAACCGCCATACACATGCATCAGTTTTTAATCAGCTGGTAGACGGCCCGACCGATAAACTAAAATCCGATTATTCATTAGCCTCGGCACGGTTTATAATCGCTATTTTTTAACCTTACAGCCTGCCGCCCCCCGTCAGCTGTAACCTTAATTCTTAAGATACGTGGCGTTACCCCGTTTACTTTTGATTGTCGATTCTTTGAGAGCAGTTTTAAATGACTAAAGTTAAATTAACGTTACTTATTTTAAATGCCGTGTGGCTGTTTGCAGCATCCGAGGCCAGCTATGCTCGCCATGCCGCGATCGTCATCGACGCCGATAACGGCAACGTCTTACACGAAGTAGAAGCGACTCAGTCATGGTATCCCGCCTCTCTGACCAAGCTCATGACCCTGTACATGACCTTTGGCGCGTTGAAAACGGGGCAAATTCATCTGCACGACAGCTTAACCGCATCAAGCCATGCTTCACAACAACCCAACAGCAAACTGGGCTTAAGACACGGTGAACATTTGACCGTCGAAGACGCCATCCTGGCCATTATTACCCGTTCTGCGAATGACGCGTCTGTGGTTCTTGCGGAACAACTCGGTAACACGGAAGAGAATTTTGCCGTCGACATGACCGCAACAGCGCATTCACTGGGCATGTACAACTCCCATTTTATGAACGCGACCGGCCTTCCCAACAATTTGCAAGTGACCACGTCTAAGGACATGGCGGTTCTGGCCTGGAAAGCACAGCGTAATTTTCCCGAATATTATCACTACTTTGCGGCACACAGCTTTAACTACAAAGGCACAGAGCTGCGCGCCATCAATAAATTTACTGCCAACTATCCCGGTGCCGAAGGCATGAAAACCGGATTCACCTGCGGCTCAGGTTTTAATCTGATCGGAGCGGCGCATCAAAACGGCAAGCATCTGATCGGCGTGGTCATGGGCGGCATGACCAGCAAAGAACGCTACCAGTTAATGACCCAACAAATGGATGCCGGTTTTGCCAATCAAACCGACAACCATCCCTCAAGAAACATCAATTCCATGCCGACAAACTCAGCAGGTATTCCTCCCTACCAACTTGATTGCGGTAACAGAGGCGCGACGAATTCAGTACCAACCTCCAGTCGCGGCAGCCGTAAGCTCAAGCACAAAAATACCGGTCTAGTCAAAACCAGCTTCAAAGCCAGTAACAAGGTTCGGCCCAAAGCTGCTGCCCGAACAAAAACCTACATCAACACCGTTAACAAGCAAAAGATTTTGCCTAGAAAAAGCGTAATCGAAGCAGTGACCAAGAGTGCCGGCAAGCATCCGGTTAAAAGCAATAACTACCATAAAACCAAAGCCGCTAGCAAGGCAACCGCCAAAATAAAGCGCGTCGCCAAGAGCGCAGCACATTGAGTTAAATCGTTATTACCAATAAACAAGGGCTTTCGGGGTCGTACTGCTTCTAAACTGGTAGCGGTATTAGAGTCTGCCCCCCATTTATTCGTTGAGTATTTTTACTGAGATACACCGCAAACTATACGTGCACCGCCGCCGCCAAGTGGGGCAGGGTGATCTGCATGGTTATCTCCGCCGATATGAACCATCAGCGAGCGCCCTTTGAGATCGGACATTTTTAGACGCGGCGCAAGCACCGGCTGGGTGACATTTCCATTGGCATCCACGAAGAGAGGAGGAAGATCGCCCAGGTGTCCGTCACCCCAAGGCGTGTTATGCCGATTGGTTTTTTCCGGGTCGTAGTGGCCGCCTGCCGCAAGCGCGGGCACTATCTTTCCATCTTTTTCCTTCGGACCGCAATCCGGATTCTGATGAACGTGGAAACCGTGCAGTCCGGGGGCAAATCCGCTCAGGGCAGGCGTAAACACAAGACCCTGCTTCGATTCGGAAATGGTTACCTGGCCCACAGCATGACCCATGCCATTCTCATGGACCAGATTCATCGGTACAACGATATCTGCTGCGGCAGCCAGCGGTATCGCGCTTACTATGGCTACGTAGATAAACGATTTAGGACTCATGCTTAACTCCTTACTGTGGTGATTGAAGAGATGCTAACCGGACACGGCCCGGAAAGCTGAAAAATAAAACCGTATTATAACCGCGCTCCGGTTGAGCGCAATGTTGAACGAAGCCGCTATCGCGGAGAATGCCCATTCGCTTGATCAGCGATAAAATGTAATCTCAATCCCTCAAAACGAGGGATCATTCGACCACGAGGTTACAGCGCAATGAGACCATCATCCGAAGCCATTTTCAAGCACAATTACGAAACCCCTCTCAAACACCTTAAACTCAAAGGACTCCAGCCCAAAACCATAGACGCTTATGCCCGTGCCATGCGACGTATCGGTGAGTATTTCGATTACCCAGCTCGATGAATTATGGCTCTTCCCGACTTCGTGAGGTGCTGGACGAAAACCATCCCCCCCCAGCATTGTTGAAAATCCCTATTTCCATCAAGCTACCACGCTGGCTGGTTGAGTGGTTGGACGCTCAACAGGAAAGTCGCGCCGTGCTGATAGAAGATGCATTGCAGAAGAAGCACAAGATTGGCCCGCCGAACGTGTTGTGAATGGAGTGAATACGCAACGGGGCTATGCTTAGTGGTCAGGCAATTGATACGCACGTATCAGATTTATTTGAATCGTTATATGAGAATTTTGTGTGAGTTTGTTGTGTGAGCCTCCTCAGTCCATTATTATCAAGCTTGTAAATTAGCCACGCAATATGTGAATACATTGATAAACAAAGCAAGGAATCCTAAAAAATTGAAAAAATGAAATGCAGGGGCTTTACACAGCTGCAACCCTTTAACAGTATTGATTAGACAGGCCTATTTTGAGCACTTATTTTCAGCAAATCGAAGCGGCACTATTGTCCATCGCAAGCGAATACACCCCAGAAAGCTCCGTCCCCAAGGCGGTGATCCATCAATGGGTACATGCGCTTGCTTATGGACATCCTTTATTTGGTGCGCAGCGCGGCATCACCAAGAGAAAATTAACGGGCGTATTGAAGAAAGCAGGCCTTTGTTCAGATGCGGAATCGCTACAAACGAAACTGCCGAAGACACCCATCCTCTCCCAAAAAGAAAGCACATTTACATTTATAGATTTATTCGCGGGTATCGGCGGTATGCGTATCGGTTTCCAGAAAGCAGGTGGGCATTGTGTATTCTCTTCGGAATTCGAGAAAAATGCACAGGCCACTTACTGTGAAAATCATGGCGACTTTCCGTTCGGCGACATCACCAAGATTGCAGTCGAAGATATTCCAGATCACGATGTGCTGATTGCGGGCTTTCCCTGTCAGCCGTTTTCGCATGCGGGTTTGAAAAAAGGGATTGCAGATACGCGAGGTACGCTGTTCCATAACATTGCAAATATTCTCGAAGAGAAAAAACCAAAGGTTGCATTGCTGGAAAATGTAAAAGGGTTAATCAGTCACGACAAAGGTTTTACCTTGCAAGTTATTTTGAAGACTCTGACGGATATGGGTTACCACTGCAACATTGATAAAAAAATCATTATTCACGGCACCCCAAAGCAACTACAGGAAAAAGCAAAAAAAATGGTTTTGCGATCAGTTGATTTTGGCATCCCGCAAAACCGGCAGCGAATTTACATCGTTCTTTGGAGAGACGGGGTCGCCAACAAATTTGTTTATCCGGTCGCCTCGCATACCAACACACGGGTGGGAGATATTTTAGAAGAGAAACCAGACCAGAAATACACCATATCCGATAAGCTGTGGGACGGACATAAGCGCCGAAAAATCAATAATGCAAACAATGGCAAGGGATTTGGGTACGGCATTGTTGATGAGAATTCACCCTATACAAACACAATTTCAGCTCGGTATTACAAGGATGGCAGCGAGATACTTGTCAAACAAGCCAGAAAGAATCCACGAAAATTGACCCCGCGCGAGGCAGCCCGTTTGCAGGGCTTTCCAGATTCATTTTTGTATAGCAAATCAGAAGTACAGGCATACAAACAATTTGGGAATAGCGTTACTGTCCCAGTGGTACTTTCGATTGCAAAAGAAATTTTAGGTCAACTGCTGAAAGGAAAATGATGAGTCTTCACGATAGCTTAACGAAATATATGGGCAGCATCAGTACGACATTATTTGCTGCGGAACTCGGAAAAAATGGCGGATTTATCACCTTTTCAAATTCAGGGAAAAGGGGGGAAATAAAATCATTCACGATTTCTTTATATGCTTTTCTATCCGCGTTTAATGACATTAAAAATGATATAGGAAAATTCGTGTCTCACACAAATTATATCGAGACCGAATGGCGAGATTTTTCTGCGGACTTTAATGACCTGACAGTTAAATCAACCATTACAGTTCAAACAAAATCATTGTTTGTAACGATGTCGAAATTGGTGGCGTGGGCAAATGATAGAGCACCTGATAAATTTAATGATCAAACGATTGAAATTACTTCTGAAAGTATTGCTAAAACAATTGAAAAAATTTCACAGTTGATGGGTTGTTATTCTGTGCAAAAAGACAAATTAGTTACACCACAATTGATTTCAGAGGTTGCATTAAAGGAGTTTTTAGCTAAGTCCCATTTTGATTTCACTCAAGCAGGCTTGCGTGTCTCCGATAGCTTGCTGCTTCGCTTCGGCGCCTCTCTTCTTGCCAAGCGCTTCTTGATTCTCACCGGCCTTTCCGGTTCAGGTAAAACCAAACTTGCCCACGCTTTTGCCTCATGGCTTACCGAGTCGGAAGACCAGTATCGTCTCGTTGCCGTGGGGGCGGACTGGACGACCAATGAAAGTGTAATTGGTTATCAGGATGCCTTGCAGCCCAGCCTTTACCGCAAGCCTTCCAACGGTTTATTGGAGGTAATTTTGCGTGCAGCAGCGGATGCTGATCGCCCGTATTTCCTGATTCTGGATGAGATGAATCTGTCGCATGTGGAGCGATATTTTGCCGATATTTTATCTGCAATTGAGTCGCGTCAAGAGATTGCCTTGCATGCCTCGGCGGAGAGTTTGAAGTCGTGTGAAAACGATACTTTGCTGGTTCCGTCCAAAATTAGCCTGCCGAAAAATCTGTTCATCATCGGCACGGTGAACGTGGATGAAACAACTTATATGTTTTCGCCCAAGGTGCTGGATCGCGCCAATGTGATTGAATTTCGCGCAACAGCCGAAGATATTTCCGCGTTTCTCGATAATCCGTCTGCGGTGGATATGGATATATTGGCGGGCAAGGGGGCGGCATTTGGCGCGGCCTTTGTGGCCGAAGCGGCAACGGAAGTGCGACTCAATGCCGCCACGGCGGCGGAATTGAAAGCACGGCTGACGGAGGTGTTTGCTGAGCTTAAGCACATTGGCGCGGAATTCGGTTTTCGCACCGCCTATGAAATTTCACGCTTCATTCACTTTCACGACAAGCTGACGGGCGAGGGGTGGCAATTTAACGACGCGCTGGATGCGCAGGTACTGCAAAAGTTGATGCCGAAATTACACGGATCGCAACGCAGGCTGGAGCCGGTGCTTAAAGCCCTTGCAATATTTTGCGAGTCTCACCAATGCCATGCCAGTCTGGAAAAAATCGGCCGTATGCAGGATCGTTTGAAAGACGGCTTCACCAGCTTTGCCGAGGCGTAACAGGCTGTGCAATCGGCTAGCACCTCTCTACTGTTTTACGACGAGCGCGGCATGGTGGCCGCGCAACTGTTGTTGTGTGCACCCAAAGACAAGATGGGGGCATTGCATCGACTGGCCGAAGCGGAGGCGAATGAGGCCGGTGAAGAGCCCGTCCAGATTCTGGAAGGGTTGCGCTACGAGTATGAGTTTGAAGGGGATGGTGCCGAAAACCTGCGGCTGGAAGAAGCCTTCGGCCGAGGCATGGTCGAACCCAGCAATATCCCAAGGTTGGCGCATTGTGGGAGCATTGCAACTGGGCTGAATACGGGGCGGCTGGCTTTGCTGGCTCGTGATGCCGCTGGTAATGTTGCGGGGTGTGCCGCGATTGAAGTCCGCTCGCGCAAGCTGGGTTACCGCGATGATTACCGCCACATGCTGCAAGACATCACCGAACAATGCGTGTCTTTGCTGATGGATTTGCGCTCACCCGTTGCCATGTCTTTGGCGCCCGATCCTGGGAAGACACCAGAAACTATTAACCAGCGTTTTTCATTCTTGCGTGCGCTCATTGGTTCGCGCCAGTTTCGCGATGCCCTACACCGTATCACCACTCATCCCCACCAGCGCTGGGAGCCCGAAGAAACTACCTGCGATACACGCCGTGGCTTTCGCCCCGATGCCAGAGCCGTGCGCCAGCTTGCACGCGCGCCGCGCCGTACTGCTTTGCCGGAAGCACATCCGATGGCAAGCGTTATTGCCTCGTTGCCGGAGCGTATTTCGCTGTTGCGAAACATTCAAAGCGAGGATACGCCCGAGAATCGTTTCATCAAGTTCGCGTTGCAAACCTTTGTCAGTTTCCTGAACAAAATGCGGCTCAAGCTGGCAGACGTGGGTAGCCCCGCCGATGCGCGGCTACGGGATGAAATAGCGGCCTTGGAAAACCGGCTTGCTTCGACGTTGATGGCGGATGTATTCCGCAATGTTTCCGAACCCGACAGGTTGCCGCTGGGCAGCACGGTGTTGCAGCGCAAGGAGGGCTACCGCGAGGTTTATCAGGCGTGGCTAAGGTTTGATATGGCGGCACGTTTAGTTTGGCACGGTGGTGATGATGTTTACGGTGCCGGTCAGCGCGACGTTGCGACGCTTTATGAATATTGGGTTTTCTTTAAGCTGTTGGATATTGTGACTCGCGTATTCAAGCTGGAGAAACCTGCGGTGCAAACGCTGATTGAAGAAACCGCCGACGGCTTTGGACTCAAGCTCAAAACGGGTGAGCACTTGGCGTTTGCGGGAATCTTTTTAGGGAGCGCACGGCCCTTAAGCGTGCGCTTTAGTTATAACCGTAGCTTTGTGCAGAATCGCGAACCGAGCCAATCTGGTTCATGGACAGAGCGTATGCGCCCAGACTACACCTTGAGTTTGTGGCCGTCAGACTTCGATGAGCGTGAGGCAGAGGCGCAAGAACTGATGGTGCATGTGCATTTTGATGCCAAATATCGTATCGACAACATCGAGCAAATATTTGGCAAAGACGATGCGGATCTCGACGATGCCGGACGCGAGCGCGATCTCAATTCAGAAAAGCAGGAACAACGCGAAGGTAGATACAAGCGTGCCGACTTGCTCAAAATGCACGCCTACCATGACGCGATTCGGCGCACGCATGGGGCTTATGTTTTGTACCCAGGTGACAAAACAAAACAGTGGGAAGGATACCGAGAAATACTTCCGGGTATTGGTGCATTTCCAATCAAGCCGGGCAATGGCGACCAAGCGGTCGAACAATTTATCCGCGAGATTGTTGCCCACACTTGCGACCGAGCGACCGCGCGTGAGCGTCAAAGTTATCACACCTATCGCGTGCAGGAAGCACCGCCAGCTTACCGTGTGATGGATGCTTTCCCAGAGCGCGTCACCGGCTCATTGTCGCGCCATCTGCCGCCCGCAGAAACTTTTGTGCTGGTGGGTTGGAACAAAAGCGATGAACATTTGAAATGGATTTTGCGCGAGAAACTTTATAACTTCCGCATGGACACGCGCGCTGGTTCGCTGCGCCTTGAGCCCGAGATTACCGCTGCGCAATACCTTTTGTTGCATGGTGAGGGTGCAAGGGCTGAATCTGGTTTGCTGCGAATCACATCAAAAGGGCCGCGCGTACTCTCAAAGGATGCCTTGAAACGCAAAGACTATCCAGGTGAACCAAGCGGCGATTTTTATCTGGTGTTTGATATTGATCTGGCCAACGAGTTTGACGGTTTTAGCTGGGACTATACCAAGCTGCCCAACCGGCCCAGCGGGAGACAATCAGCCTCGCCTTTTGCTGTTACGCTAGATGCAGTATTGGCGGCTGCACGCAGTTGATTTGCCATGGCCGAATCTGGGATAGGCAGCGCACAAGCCATGGAGGTTTTCTGGAAGCGGCATTCGCTCTCAGCACGTCTAAGTACAAGATCATATTTCTTTTAACATTTGCGCTGGAGTCAAATGGCTTTAGACATTTGCTGAAAACAGCTAAAGCCGTTTTACTCCTGTTAAAAGACTTTTGAACGACTACTTACACGCGAGAAACCACATTTACCGCTCCTCTGAAGTATTCTTGGGCAAAACTGTGTCCAATAGTTAGAACTTCTGCGCGTAGCCGGTTTTAAAACACCATCGTCAATTTCAATGGTAAGCATCTGATCGGGAAGCGGGATGGTTTCAACATCGTCAATAAGCTAAGTTGCGGTTATTATAGGCTCCAGTTATTTTCATAAACAATGTGTGGTTAGGGTAAAACAGATGATTCGTGCAGGTATTGTGGGCGGAACCGGATATACCGGTGTTGAGCTATTGCGGATTTTGGCGTTGCATTCGGATGTTGAGGTGGCGGTCGTTACTTCTCGCGCCGATGCAGGCGTTAGGGTAGATGCGCTTTATCCCAGCTTGCGGGGTTCTATCAACGCTGTGTTTAGTCTGCCTGAGGTCGAAATTTTGGCCGAGTGCGATGTGGTGTTTTTTGCAACGCCGAACGGTACGGCGATGCTGATGGCTGAGCAGTTGCTGGCGCGCGGCGTCAAAGTGATCGATTTGTCCGCCGATTTCAGGCTGAAAGATGCCAAGGAGTGGAGCGAATGGTATGGCATGGCGCACGCGTGTCCCGAGTTAATCGCTGAGGCGGTTTACGGTTTGCCGGAACTGAATCGTGAGGCGATTAAATACAGCAATTTAATCGCTTGTCCGGGTTGTTATCCGACCGCCGTGCAGCTGGGTTTTTTGCCGTTGCTTGAAAATAATCTGGTCGATGTTAAGCATTTAATTGCCGATGTGAAATCCGGCGTCAGCGGGGCAGGGCGTAAAGCGGAGTTGGCGACCTTGATGAGCGAAACCGGCGAAAGTTTCAAGGCGTATGCGGTAGGCGGGCATCGGCATTTGCCGGAAATTGTTCAGGGACTTAATTTAGTGGCGGGGAAATCGGTCGGACTGACGTTTGTGCCGCATCTAACGCCGATGATTCGGGGTATACACGCTACTTTATATGCTCAGACACATGGAAATCTGGATGATGTGCAGGCGTTGTATGAAAAACGCTACGCCAATGAAACCTTTGTCGAGGTGTTGCCGCAAGGTTCGCATCCTGATACCCGGAATGTCCGGGGTAGTAATAATTGCCATATTTCGATCTATCAACCGCAGGGCGGTCAAACTATCGTGGTGTTATCGGTGATCGATAATCTGGTTAAAGGTGCTGCGGGGCAGGCGGTGCAAAATATGAATTTGATGTTTGGGTTAAAGGAAGGCTCTGGGTTAAAGATCATTGCGCTTTATCCGTAAGGATAGTAGCCACTTCATAATTCTTGACTAAGAAACTGGGTATAGTCATAATTTAATCTACCCCATTTTTTATAGTGCTAAATATATGTCTAATCCGATAGTTTTTTCCGACAGCGCCGCCGCTAAGGTGTGCGAATTAATAGCCGAGGAAGGCAACGATAATCTGAAGCTGAGGGTTTATGTCTCAGGCGGCGGCTGTTCAGGGTTCCAATATGGCTTTACGTTTGATGAGGAAGTCAATGAAGATGATACCCGCGTTGAAAACGGCGGTGTTACGGTATTGATTGACTCGATGAGCATTCAATATTTAACCGGCGCTGAAATTGACTATAAAGAAGATTTGTCAGGCGCTCAGTTTGTTATTCGCAATCCTAGCGCAACCACGACGTGTGGGTGCGGATCTTCGTTTTCAGCGTAGTTGTTTTAGAGTTTCTTGCCCTGATAAATCCCACCAAGAATAACGGCGTTAACCGCCCCCGTCACTTCCTTTAGATTGCCCGGCAGATGATTTAACGTTTGTCTAGCTAGCCACGCAAAAGCCATGGCTTCGACATGATCGGGATGAAGCCCATGCCGCTCAGTCGATTCAACCGGGCAGTCGATGTTCTGCCGAATGAGTTCCAGCAGGTACGCATTATGAATGCCGCCGCCGCAAATCAATAGGCGCTCTGTAGTCGGTGCGTGTTTTTTGATAGCGTCGCAAATCGTTATCGCCGTTAAAAAACATAAGCTGGCTTGTATGTCTTCGGCCTTATAATTGAATGCGTCGAACGCCACGCCTGTTCCCGACAGGCTTGCGGCATACACACTATCCTTGGCGATATACTGCCCTACCCAAGGCAGTGAGAAATACTCTTTGCCGGTACTTTTGGGCGGAGCGGCGTTGAAATAAGCATCCTGTTTTAATAGCGTCACCAAGTCATGATCGATTTTTCCGGTTTTGGCCCAGCCGCCATTTTTATCATACGCCAGGTTCCGGTGCAGTTTGATCCATAGATCCATTAAGGTGTTGCCGGGGCCGGTATCAAAGCCGATAACTTCTGCGGTTTGATTTTTAAACAAGACGGTAATATTGGCGATGCCGCCGATATTTACGATGCAGCGATGTTCATCAGGGTGCTGGAATACAGCTTGATGAAAGGCCGGAACCAGCGGTGCGCCTTGGCCACAGGCTGCAATATCCCGGCGTCTGAAATCGGCTACGGTGGTGATGCCGGTAAGTTCGGCAATAATGTTGGGGTCGCCGATTTGCAGGGAAAATGGGTGGCGAATTTCGGGTGCATGATAGAGGGTTTGTCCATGACTGCCGATGGCATTGACCGATGACGCGGGAATATCGGCTTTAGCCAGTAAGGAGCTAACAGCCGTGGCGAACAGGTGACCGAGTTGCGTGTCCATTGCGCCATAGTCTTTGAGCGAGATTAACGCGTCAGGTTTGCTGAGGCGTTGGATTGCGCTTTGAATCTCGTCGGGGAAGGGCAAGCATTCAAACTCAACAAGATGGACTTTATTATCTTGAAAATCAACAAGAGCAGCGTCAATACCATCCAAGCTAGTTCCTGACATGAGGCCAATATAAAGTTCGGGCATTGCTAGGGTCAATCGTAGCGGAACGGTTGTATGGATGCGGGCGGGGTAATTGTCGAGTGGGTTTTCGCAAGTAGGCTTTTGGCCTTGGTTTGGTTAAGTTGTACGAAGAATGGTTGGGTCTGAGCGTTGAAATCATTCAGCAATGCGTTACTTATCGGCATTGAATGCGGTATTTTGACCGCCTCCGGGTCGCGATAAATGCCATCGACATGAAATTCATAATGCAAATGGGGGCCTGTGGCCAGACCGGTTTGGCCTACATAGCCGATAACATCGCCTTGTTTAACATGATTGCCGACCTGTAGACCTTTTTTAAAATCAGACATGTGTGCATAAAGTGTTTCATAGCGATCATTGTGCTGAATAATGACAACTTGCCCATACGCGCCTTTGCGGCCGCTAAAGGTAACGATTCCGTCCCCGGTCGTTTTTACGGGCGTTCCGGTTCTTGCTGCATAGTCAACGCCCTTGTGGGCGCGAATCCGGTTAAGTATAGGATGCTTGCGGTGCATGTCGAAAGGAGAACTGATTTCTGCAAAGTCGACAGGAGTGCTTAAAAAAGCCCTTTGCATAGATTGTCCGTCAGGTGTGTAATAGCTGGCAATGCCTGTTTCGTTGATGTATCTGACTGCGGCGTACGACACTCCTTGGTTAATAAACTCGGCGGCAATAATTTCGTCGTTATTGGTTTCTTTTCCGTCAACCATTTTCTTGCCATAAACAATTGTGAATTGATCGCCGGGATGTAGATTGGTGGCAAAATCGATGTCCCATGCAAAAATATCAGCCAGTTGCAGGATCAGTTCTTTTGATAAGCCAGCTTCGAGCCCGTCCAGAAACAAAGAGGTTTCTATGGATACATGAGCCGTGTTGATTTTAGTGGTTTGCGGATGGTTGATTAAGATTGGACGGAATAGGTTGTCATTATTTGCATGGATGATTTGATTTGATTCAGTATCATCCATGTCTAGATCAACAGCTGTGTGTTTTTGTAGTTTTTCGTAGTTGCTCGTCTTTATTGATGCTGATTTAATCGGCTTGGAAGTAATGACGGTGTGTTTTCTGGTCATCTCTTTAATAGAGGCAACAGAGTGGTTTAACGTGGACGACGCATGCGATTGCATGTTGTTTTTTAGCTTGGCTGAAACGATGGCTGGTTTTTTAACGGACTTGGATGCGGCAACAAGTTTTTTTTGCGCAGTCAATTTGGCCGCGACAATAGGTTTGTTGTTGGTGGACTTTGATGGGGCGGGTGTCTTTTTGTCGCCAGACTTGGTTTTAACGGTAGTCGTCAGATTCTTCTTATTAACAGGTAAGGTGGGTGTTGAATGATGGATGGTTGCGGAAATGGTTTTAGCTGCTACGTTCTTATTTGCTGGCTTGGTCTGTGTGTGACCGGTCACTGAAAAGGCTGCGCTAATTCCAAGGAGCAAGTAAGTATAGATTCTGTTTTTCACTAGGCTATGCTATATAATTGAAATATATCTAAATCATAAATAATTTAATGAAATTATTTTCTCATTCTAAGTGGTTATGAAGCTTTTTACCAATGTTTAGATCATATATAAAGTTTTTATTCAGCGGAGTTGATGATTAATCCTATAATGAATTATTTATAGATATTTTGGAGAAAGGAATTGCAAGAGGACGTATTGGAGCACCTTCTTAGAGGGACAGATGAGGTTTTGGTCAAGCAAGAATTAATCAAAAAGTTGGAAGAGGGGCGGCCTCTTCGCATTAAGGCAGGGTTTGATCCGACCGCTCCTGACTTACATTTGGGGCATACCGTCCTGATCAATAAATTAAAGCAATTTCAAGATCTCGGGCACGAGGTGTTGTTTTTGATCGGTGATTTTACTGGGATGATAGGTGACCCAACAGGGAAAAACGTGACGCGTAAGTCGTTGACTCGGGACGAGGTTATCAGTAATGCAAAAACTTATGAGGAACAAATATTTAAAATCCTGGATCCGACTAAAACGCAGGTGATGTTTAATTCAAGCTGGATGAATGCCATGTCACCGGCGGATTTGATTCAATTGGCGGCAAAACATACAGTAGCCAGGATGCTGGAGCGGGATGATTTCAGTAAGCGCTATAAAGGTGGGCAGCCCATTGCGATACATGAATTTTTGTACCCTTTAATCCAAGGGTATGATTCGGTGGCGATGAAGGCGGATGTGGAATTGGGCGGTACGGATCAAAAGTTTAACTTGCTGGTTGGGCGGCAGTTACAAGAGGCTTTTGGGCAAAAACCCCAGGTTGTTATGACCATGCCGATTTTGGAGGGGCTAGACGGCGTACAAAAAATGTCCAAGTCGCTCAATAATTATGTGGGTATAGCTGACTCTGCCGATGATATGTTCGGAAAAATAATGTCTATATCAGATGAATTGATGTGGCGTTATTTTGAATTGCTGAGTTTTCGGTCGATGGCTGAAATAGAGTTATGGGCAGAAGAATGCAGGCAAGGTGCAAATCCGAGAAATTATAAAGTGAAGTTGGCCCAGGAAATTATAGAAAGATTTCATGATGCATCCGCTGCCAGCAAGGCATTGGAAAATTTTGAAGCCAGATTTCAGCGTGGTGCGATGCCGGAGGAAATGGAAGAGCTGGAATTGAAGATTGAAGGGGCAAGTTACGGCATAGCGAACCTATTGAAAGACTCAGGATTAACGGAGAGCACGTCCGAGGCTAATCGCATGATAAAGCAGGGTGCGGTAAAGATTGACGGAGAAAAAGTTTCCGATCAGAAGCTGGAAATTTCAGTCGGCACTCAGCATGTTTATCAGGTAGGAAAAAGAAAGTTTGCGAGAGTGACAATAACCGCCTGACCTTAATCGATCTAGCTTTAGACGGTGGTCTTTCGGAGGATGGCGTTTTGGGGGTGCGGGTGGTAGAAAACAAAGTGACCAATAATATTGACAGCTTCCTGGATTAAGTTATAATTACCGGCTTCTTCGGGTTTTTTGAATAGTCCTGAAGCGGGGACGGAAAGAAATAAAAGTTAACGGGATGTTGACAA
>JBCKWO010000026.1:0-24795 GCA_038922535.1 Methylobacter sp.
TAGGTTGTGTGATTGCGGTTATGGTATGTAGCTGCTGCCCCGGTACGAACCTTCAATTTAAGTGTACATTGTTTGAACGCTTCATTGATAAAGGTCACCAAAAAAGTTTTTTATGCCCAACTTTAGAGTAAAAACATGACAGATTTAGCGCATTACAGAAACATCGGCATCTTCGCTCACGTCGATGCCGGTAAAACAACGACTACCGAGCGGATTTTAAAGCTTACCGGTAAAATCCACAAAATCGGTGAAGTGCACGATGGCGCGGCAACTACAGACTTCATGGAACAGGAGCAAGAGCGCGGCATTACCATTCAGGCTGCTGCGACCACCTGTTTCTGGAAAGACTATCGTTTCAATATCATCGACACCCCAGGGCACGTTGATTTTACTATTGAAGTTTATCGTTCGCTGAAAGTGCTTGATGGCGGCATCGGCGTTTTTTGTGGTTCAGGCGGCGTAGAACCCCAATCGGAAACCAACTGGCGTTATGCCAACGACTCTGAAGTAGCCCGAGTTATCTATATCAACAAACTGGATCGCATTGGCGCCGATTTTTATCGTGTGGTTAAACAAGTTGAAGAGGTACTTGGCGCTATACCCGTGGTTATGGTCCTGCCTATCGGCACTGAAGACCAATTCTCCGGCGTAGTCGACCTGCTGACTCGCAAAGCCTGGATATGGGATGAGTCCGGCGACCCAATGAACTACACCATTCAAGACGTTCCTGCCGATATGCTGGCGGACACCGAAGTATGGCGTGAAAAAATAATCGACCAAGTTGCCGATCAGTTTGACGATGTCATGGAAAAATACCTGGAAGGCGAAGAACCCGATATCGACACCATCAAGCGTTGTATCCGCAAAGGTACGATTAATCTGGATTTCTTCCCGACTTTCTGCGGCTCGTCTTTCAAAAATAAAGGTGTGCAGTTGGTGCTTGACGGCGTTATCGATTACCTGCCTTGCCCTACAGAAGTTAAACCGCAGCCCGAAGTTGACATCGAAGGCAATCCAACAGGCACTTTCGCTATCGTTGATGCCGACAAACCGTTGCGCGCTTTAGCGTTTAAAATCATGGACGATCGTTTTGGCGCGTTGACCTTCCTGCGCATTTACTCCGGCAGACTGGAGAAAGGCACCTCGGTACTGAATACCTTCACCGGAAAAACCGAGCGTATCGGTCGTATTGTCGAAATGCATGCGGATGTTCGTAACGAACTTGATTCGGCTCAAGCCGGCGATATTGTTGCGGTACTGGGCATGAAGAACGTGCAAACCGGTCACACGCTGTGCGATCCGAAATTCCCGGCTACCTTGGAGCCGATGGTGTTCCCTGATCCCGTTATCTCGTTAGCCATTTCACCGAAAGACAAAGCGGCTTCCGAAAAAATGGGCATCGCGCTGGGCAAGATGATTCAGGAAGATCCTTCTTTTCACGTCGAAACCGATCTAGACAGCGGCGAAACCATTCTTAAAGGCATGGGCGAGTTGCATCTTGATATTAAAGTCGACATTTTAAGACGTACCCACGGTGTTGAGGTTATCGTTGGCAAACCACAGGTGGCTTACCGCGAAACCATTACCAAATCGGTTGAAGACGAATACACTCACAAGAAACAATCAGGCGGTTCAGGCCAATACGGCAAGATCAGCTACCGGATTGAGCCAGGCGAGCCAGGCAGCGGTTTTGTGTTTGAATCGGCGGTTACCGGCGGTAACGTACCGCGCGAATACTGGCCGGCAGTAGAAAAAGGCTTTAAAAGCATGCTGGATAAAGGGGTTCTAGCCGGATTCCCTTGCTTGGACTTTAAAGTTGTTTTACTCGACGGTGGTTTCCACGCGGTTGACTCCTCTGCTATTGCGTTTGAAATTGCTGCGAAAGCCGCTTTCCGTCAATCGATCCCGAAAGCGGGGCCGCAACTGATTGAGCCGATCATGAAAGTCGATACCTTCACACCATCTGATCATGTCGGTGATGTTATTGGTGACCTTAACCGTCGCCGTGGCATGATCAAATCTCAGGATGCCGGTGTAACCGGTGTTCGGATTAAATCAGATGTGCCACTGAGCGAAATGTTCGGCTACATCGGTGACTTACGCACCATGACCTCAGGTCGCGGTCAGTTCTCCATGGAGTTCTCGCACTATTTACCGTGCCCGAAAAACGTGTCAGAAGAAGTTATCAAAGAAGTGAATGAACGTAACAAAAAGAAATAAGTAAAGGGATGCCGGGCAGCTAGTCTGCCCGGTTATACCGTCCCTCGCAGCATCATCCTTTAATTTCGTAGTAAATCATCAAAAGCACAATCGCATTCTGCTCTTTCAGCAGGTAATTTTCCTTTACGTTTTTATGTCTAACCGCATTAAAAAATAAGGATTTTTGCAGTGATTTTGTCGCGACCTTGTTGAAATAGGCTTATTTTCTTCCTGACAAAAAAGGGACAAAAATAACCGGCTCCAGTTTTTCAACTTCATAACCGCTTTCTGTGCGCGTCACTCTCTGTAACTGTTGGCTGTTGCCTTTGCCAATCGGGATAATCATCACACCGCCGACAGCCATCTGCTGCAACAGCATCTCCGGTATTTCCGGCGGTGCAGCAGTCACCAAAATACCATCATAGGGCGCATGATCCGGCCATCCCCAGCCGCCGTCACTGTGTAAGTAGCTGACATTCTTGATCTTTAAACTCCAGAGGCGATCTTTGGCTTTTTTCTGTAACGGTGCGATTCTTTCCACGGAATAAACATGATCGACCAATTGCGCCAAAATTGCCGTTTGGTACCCACAACCAGTACCTATTTCCAATACTTTTGCTAATCGACCTGATGACGCCAGTAGCAGCTCGGTCATTTTGGCGACAATATAAGGCTGGGAAATCGTCTGGTTGTAGCCAATCGGCAAGGCGGTATCTTCATAAGCCCGGTGGGACAATGCTTCATCCATAAAAATATGTCGGGGCGTATTGCGCATGACATCCAGAATTTTATGGCTGCTGATACCTTGTTCGATTAAGCGGTTAATCATGCGCTCACGGGTGCGCGGTGAGGTCATGCCAATGCCTTGCAGGTTTTGAATCATAAATCATGCTCCGTGGGCAACCACGCCTTTAAATCATTAAGCCGTTCATACCAGGTTAAATCCAGTTGTAGCGGGGTAACCGACACAAAACCCGTATTAATGGCATAAAAATCAGTTCCGGGGCCAGCATCCTGCTCTGCCCCTGGCGGCCCTACCCAGTAAATAACACGTCCGCGAGGATCTTTACTTTTGATGACGGGCTCCGATTTATGTCGTTGTCCCAGTCGGGTTGCCTGATAGCCTTTTAAGTCTTTAATGGCGACATCCGGCACATTAACGTTAAGAATGGTATCTTGCGGAAGGGGGTTGTTAATCAATTGCTGCAACAGCGTCACCGCAACATGTGCAGCAGTTTCAAAATGGCTGGGATTACTGCCTGCCAACGAAATGGCAACGGCAGGCAAACCTAAAAAACGCCCCTCAGTTGCCGCCGCGACAGTACCCGAATACAGCACATCATCACCTAAATTGGCGCCATGATTAATCCCTGCAAAAACCATGTCCGGCTCTTTTTTAAGCAAGCCGGTAATGGCCAGATGCACGCAGTCGGTGGGTGTGCCATCAACTTTAATGAAGCCGTTGTCCGTCGGATAAGCGCGTAACGGCATTTCCAACGTTAAAGAATTACTTGCCGCACTGCGGTTTCTATCCGGAGCTACCACCGATATTTCGGCATGTACACGCAATGCATTGGCTAATGCGATAAGTCCTTCAGCCAAGTAGCCATCATCATTACTCAACAAAATATGCATTATCAATCGCCCCGAAGCAGAAAAAGCTATAAAATCAAACATATTAGCAACAATACACAACAAAATCAGCTTTCGTGGCAAAAACTTACCTTACTCCAGAAGACAGCGATTTATTCCGTCAAACCATCGGTAAAGTGCATGCCGTAAAAAATGATAAAGTGCTGCTAACAGAAGGTAACAAACCCAAGCCTTACCCTCGCCGCACCTGCTCCCGGCAGGCTTGCGGCATACACACCATCCCTGGCGATAAAGCGCAGGCCGTCAATGTGGAGGAACACTTAAGCGGCACGGCAGAGATTGATGTTCAAACAGTGGGCATTGAAGATTCGCTGAGCTTTATGGCGCCTGGGCTACAGCATAATGTCCTTAAAAAACTGCGCAAAGGGCAGTTTGGACTGGATGCGGAAATCGACCTGCATGGATTGACCAGCAATGAAGCCAAACGGCAACTACTGCATTTTCTGCATGACTGCATAGAAGACGGCTGCCGCTGTGTACATATCATCCACGGCAAGGGCTATCGTTCGGCCGACAACCACCCGGTATTAAAAAACAACTTGAATTTATGGCTGAGACAGCACCAAAGCGTTCAGGCCTTTTGCTCCGCGCCGCCCAAAGACGGAGGGACTGGGGCGGTTTTTGTGCTGTTACAGTTATCTGAAAAATACGATAGGTAGGGTCGGGAAATAGTCAGCGCCGACAAACTTTAAGCACTATCAACCTTGCTTTTTAAAATTTCTCAGCCCGAAAAACCCAATTACCCGCATCAAAACCACCGCAATCATCACTATTATCTTAGTCACCGGAATTCCCACCAAAAACACCAAGCTAAAAAGCACGCTGATCAGAAGGCGCGCGGCACGCGTAGGAACATGCACGAAATAACTTGAGCAAGTTAGCTCCTACGGTTGTTCAACTTATTTCGTGCACATTACCTAACTGAGGCATCAAATATTCCAAAATACTTTCCGTCAATTCAAAAAAACTAGCGTATCAATTTATGATGCAGATTACGTCTCCGTCACTAAAATTTAATCGGGTCAACAGGCCATCAATGCTAGAATTTTGCATAATAAAACGCATTTCCTTTTCCTTATTTCCGGAGCATCAATGGGCCCTCATTATCTGAACCGTTTTTTTACCCCCAAATCCGTTGCTATCGTTGGTGCCTCTGAACGTGAGGAAAGTGTGGGCTACCGGCTGCTGTTGAACATGCAAGAGGCGGGCTTTAAAGGCGGGCTTTATCCTGTTAACAACAAACGCGAAACCTTGTTAGGCTTAAAAGCCTATCCCGACCTCAACGCCGTTCCCGAAGACCTTGATCTGGTGGTGATCGCCACGCCTGCGCCTAGCGTCCCCGGCATCGTCCGGCAGTGCGGCGAAAAAGGTGTCACCGCGGTGATCATCATCAGTGCGGGCTTTGGAGAACTGGGCGCAGAAGGAAAACGCCTGCAACAGGAGGTTCTGGACATCGCCCGCCGCTACAGTATCCGGATCATCGGCCCGAACTGTCTGGGTGTGGTGCGTCCCAGCGGGCAGCTTAATGCGACCTTCGGCGACGGCACGGTCAAGGATGGCAATCTGGCGTTGCTGTCCCAGTCGGGCGCAGTGTGCACGGCGATTCTGGATTGGGCTAAATCCCAGGACATCGGTTTTTCGACAGTGGTGTCGATGGGCGGCGCGGCGGACATCGATTTTGGCGAGGTGCTGGATTATCTGGCGACCGACAGCAAAACCACCGGTATTTTGATGTACGTTGAAGGCATACGCGACGCTCGTCGTTTTTTGAGCGGCCTTAAAGCGGCGGCGCGGCTAAAACCGGTGATCCTGATTAAATCAGGCCGTCATGAAGCGGGCTGCAAGGCGGCCATGTCCCATACTGGAGCGATGGTCGGTGGCGACAATGTGTTCGATGCCGCGATTGCCAGAGCCGGTGTGGTCAGGGTTTACAGTATCAATGAATTGTTTTCCGCCGCACGGGTTTTGGCCAACAATTATGTGGTCAAAAAAGACCGTCTGGCGATCATCACCAACGCCGGCGGCCCCGGCGTGATGAGCACCGACCGTGCCGAGGATGTCGGGGTGCAAATGGCGGAACTGAGCCCCGCCAGCATCGCCGCGTTGGACGCCGTTTTGCCGGTGCATTGGTCCCACGCCAACCCGGTCGATATTCTGGGCGATGCGACCTCCGAGCGTTACCAGAAAGCACTGGAAATCTGCCTTAAGGATAAAAATATCGACGGCATCCTGGTTATTTTGACGCCCCAGGCGATGACCAATCCAACCCAGGTCGCCGAATGCATTATCGAAGGTGCCAAATCCAGCAAAAAGCCGGTGCTGGCGTCATGGACAGGCGGCGCACGGGTTCAGGCAGGCCGTAACCTTTTTGCCAATAGCAAAGTCGCCCACTTTAGTACGCCGGAAGTGGCGGTCGATGCGTTTTCGTTTTTATCCAGTTATACCCAGAACCAGATCTTGCTCAAACAAATTCCCATGCCTACCGATGAGTTGGCCACGCCCGATGTTGCCGGTGCCCGCCTGATCATCGAACGGGTGCTGTCTGAAGGCCGCCAAGTTTTAACCGCGCAAGAATCCAAAGCCATATTGGCTGCGTTCCATATTCCGGTCAACCAGACCATCAAGGTGTCCAGCGCTAAAGATGCGATGATTGCGGCCGAAACCTTGCGCTTCCCAGTGGTGCTGAAAGTCAATATGGCCGAATTCAGTCACAAGTCCGATATTGGCGGCGTGCGGCTTAACATCAACAGTGTTCAGGATATTTCGCGCCATTACATGGAAATGGAAGCCGCCATCAAACAAAAACATCCCGAGGTCACCGAAGTCGGCATGACCGTCGAGGCGATGTTCAAGTCCGATAGCGCCCGCGAGCTGATGATCGGCGTGGTCAGAGACCCTGTGTTCGGCCCTGCGATCAGCTTTGGCCTAGGCGGCACGATGGTGGAAATTTTGCAGGACAATGCCGTCGCTCTGCCGCCGCTGAATGCTTATATGGTCGAGCAGATGATCGCCAAAACCAAGGCGGCCAAATACCTGGACGCGTTCCGGCAATTGCCGCCCGCCAACAAAAAAGCCCTGGTCGATGTGCTGCTGAATGTCTCGACGATGGTTAGCGAGCTGCCGGAGATATTAGAGTTGGACATTAATCCGCTGATCGTTGACGAGTACGGCGTGATAGCGGTTGACGCCCGCATTAAAGCGGAAACATCGCACCAGCTGTCCCGTTATTCGCACATGGCGATCCATCCTTATCCGCATGAATTAACTCAGCAACATCAATTAACTAACGGTGCCAATATCACCATCAGGCCGATCCGTCCTGAAGACGCGGGCATGGAAAAGGATTTTGTCCATCGTTTGTCCGAACGCACTAAGTATTTCCGTTTTATGCAGGCCTTGCAGGAATTAACGCCGGAAATGATCGTGCGCTTTACCCAAATCGATTACGACCGCGAAATGGCCTTTGTTGCGGTAACCAACGATGAAAACATGCCGAATGAATTGGGTGTAGGTCGCTACATGGTGAACCCAGACGGCCATTCGGTGGAATTTGCGCTAGTCGTTGCCGACGATTGCCAATGCAGGGGTATAGGCACCAAACTGATGCTTACCTTGTTGAAAACCGCCAAAGCCAAAGGCATGTCGTTCTTTGAAGGCGAAGTACTGGTTGTCAACAAGCCGATGTTGTCGCTGGTTACCAAGCTGGGTTTCAGTATCGAAACCATCGCCGGAGACCAGGAAGTGGTGCGGGTTGTTAAGGATTTGAGGCAGTGATTTGGTTTAGGAATAGAACACGGATGTATCACAACCTTCGCTGAAAATCATGGAGACGAGTGAAGCGAGTGATTTTTAGCCACCCGATAGCGCCAGGTGCATGTGTTTTCACAAGCAGCTTCATCGTGCAGTGAAAATGCAGGCTTTACCGAAAAGCGCGTCAAAGTCATTGCGAGAACGATGCCAAACACCCCATGTTGGGTGTTTGGCGAGAGTAGCAGGACGAGCGGGGCCGTAGGAACATTAATTCGTCGCGTAATTTTTGCGCTTGCTTGGGCTGGGATGCCCAAAACAAGCTATCGCAAAAATAGCGACTCACCGCATTTCTAAATAATGACAAATTAAGCCATTAAACCGCAATAAAAATTAATATGAAAATTCGCGTTCTTATAAAAAAACTATCAAACCCTCGCGTTAGAAGACGGTTAAAAATTGGCCTCTCTGTTTGGTTTGGAGTGATGTTACTGGGCCTACTGTTTAAGGTTGTCTATGATATTGGTTACTTTAACGCGGAGTCACATAAAAATGATACAACTGCTGAGCTACCTACTACGTATCCAGAACTGACAATGGCATCTGCTCAGCGTATTGTGTCTGGTGCGCTAAAAGAAGACTTTACTAACCCAAAAACAATTGTAGCCCAGATAATTGATAACGATCATAAGCTTTCAACCATTATTGTTGAAAACAACAATATAAAAAAAGTTGCCCGGATTATAAATATGCATTTGTTTTTTACCGGCGAGCTATTCAATGACGAAGGTTATAATTTAAACGAAGGTATTGAGCAACATTATAATATCAATCGTGATAATCCTTGAAAACAGGACTAGTCAGGGACATTTGAGCAAAAACTTGTGGGGCTCTAGAATCGATCTAGATTTAACCGAGCTGTTTTAGCCCTGTAGCCGGAAAAGTTTCCGCTCCTCGGCAATTGCTCCTGTATTGCTCTCGATTGCCGTTCCAGACGCAATTCTACCTCCCCCATCCTTGGGGTCGTACCTCCTGCATGACCCACAGGGATGTGGGGAATGCAGATTTTGCAGGGAGTAAAATATCTGCCCATGCAGTCGTGCTCACGCCCCTTACCTTACACCATGCAGGCAACGTCACCCCGCGCTACGCGCTTGGATGGCCTTATTCCGGCACCTTCTGCCATACCCCAGCAAACCCAACAACAAAATCACCATGACCCCAATAACCGGCTTGTCACCCCATCTCGCATAAGGGGTCATGCCGCCCATTGGGGTTATCGTTCCGGTCAGCGTCGCTTCCTGAAACAAAGGCGCTTGCCTGATAATTTCGCCAGTCGGCGAAACAATAGCCGTCATTCCCGTATTTGTCGCCCGCAACAAAAAGCGCCCGGTTTCCATCGCCCGCATCCTTGCCATTTGCAGGTGCTGATGCGGTTCTATCGTATCGCCGAACCAGCCGTCGTTGGTCACATTGACCAGAAAAGCCGCATCCGGCAATCCCCGGATGCTCAAGTCGCCGAATACGTCTTCATAACATATCAAGGTTATGAACGGGTAGCCGCCCGCTTTCAATAACGGCTGGGTTGCCGTCCCCGGCGTAAAATTCCCCAGCTTTATAGGGATAAGGTCGAGCACAAAACCTGATAAGGGCTGCAACGGCAGGTATTCCCCAAAAGGCAGTAAATGGGTTTTACGGTACATGCCTTGCTCTTTGCCTAGCGTTATGACTGCATTGAAGCTTTTTTTCGACACACTGTCCTGTACCGGAACACTGACGATCAAGTCGGTATTATGCTGTTTGGCATCATTACTTAAGGGCGTTAAAAAAGCGTCTTCGACCTGATCCAGATAGGCGGGAATCGCGGTTTCAGGCCAGATGACGACATTGGCATCCCAGTGTTGTTCGGTCATCCTTTTGTATTTTAATAAGGTATTGATTTTGTTTTCCGGCCGCCATTTTTGATCCTGCGCTATATTGCCTTGAATCATCGCAACACGGATGGGGTCGCCGATTGGATGCGTCCAGGTGATGTTTTTCAATAAGCCGCCCGCTCCCCACAAAACGACAAGCACGGTTATTAATTGCAGGGGCGACTCTAGTCGCCCAAGGCGACTAAAGTCGCCCCTGCAATGCCTTTCCATCTGGGTAGAGGAAAATGCAGGTTTTGTCAGGAGAAAATTATCCCCCCCAATAGCCGCACAAAAAATCTCCACAACCACCGAAGCCGTCAATGCCACCATAAAACCGGTGCCGTAAGCGCCTACTAGCGGGATGTATCCGGCTAAAGGTGTCTCCAATTGGGAGTAAGCAATCTGCAACCAGGGAAAGCCGTTAAGCACCCAATAACCGCGGAGATATTCAACCAGTATCCAAATAATTGGCACCGAAACGACCTTAAAAAACGGCAACGTTTTTGCCGAAAGGTAACCGGCCAGCGCCGGAAACACGGCCCAAAAGGCAACGAACAACCCGGTCAGTACAGTCGAACCGAGCACACCGGCTCCGCCAAAGTCGTGCATGCTGATATAGACCCAGGACACGCCCGAGCCGAACGCGCCCAAGCCGAACAAATAGCCGCGCAAGGCCGCGCGTTTAGCCGAAATACCCTGCCAACTGGCAAACAAAAACACCAGCGCCGTTAGAGCCAAGTAGGAATAATCAAAAGGGGCAAAAGCTAAGGTAAGTAAAATACCGGCAATCGGGGCGCAAAAATCCCAATATTGACTGTCTGAATAATGCATATTTTCTGTTTAGATCCGATGATGAGCGTCTTTTGTTAATGGACGTCCATTTAAATTAACTGTCATAATAAGTGAAGCCTGTTATTGAAACAACTCGGTTCTAGCCTAAGGAGTACATTTTGAAAATCATTAAAATGCCCAGGCCGATGCGCATGGTTTGGGGCGGTGCGATAGCCTATGGGTTGTCAGGCATTATCAACCCGGCTTTTGTTATGATTGTCTCGTTTATCCCGGTTTTGATCGTTGATCCTTATTTCCCGAGCCATCCTGAAGAATAAGCCGACATTTTTTCAGTGAACAACCGATGAAAACATCACTGTTCGGCAACTGCTCCCTGCATTGCTCTCGATTGCCGTTTCAGACGCAATTCTACCTCCCCCATCCTTGGGGTCGTACCTCCTGCATCCATGCAGTCGTAATTTTTATACTGCTGTCGCTGTGTTCGTTTAATGCCGCCGGTCAAAAACTCTATAAATTCCAGGACGCCCAAGGCACATGGCACTTTACCGACAAGCCGACCGAAGCCGGTCAGAAGGGAACCGAACTAAAAGTTGAAGTCAGACAGCTTAAGACAGCACCCAAGCAATTAGTCTGGCTGTTGCAGTCGGGGGAAGAGCGGCATCCCCAGTTTTATATCCGTAATGATTATGCAGGCCCCGTTGAAGTCGAAGTTAATTTTACCGAACAGGACAATGTCCAAGCCACGCCCGACTTGCCCCTGCGGTTTGTTGTGGCACCGGGAAAATCCGCTACACTTTTTGAAGTCAACGGCGCCAATGAGCAGGAACCCTGGCGGCTAGCACTTAAATACCGCTATATCATCGGTAGTCCTTTGGCGCATTACCGTTCTACAGCACACTATTTTCCGCCGATAGCCCCTAACGCATCGTTCCAGATCTCCCAGGCTTTCGGCGGAACTTATAGCCATACCGACGAACAGAACCAATATGCCGTCGATATTGTGATGCCGGTCGGCACCCCGATTTATGCGGCCAGATCAGGCGTAGTCCTGGAAGCCGAAGATGATTTCTTTAAGGGCGGCACCAATAAGGCGTATAGCTCCGAAGCTAACAACATCAGGATCTTGCACGATGATGGTTCCATGGCGGTTTACGCCCACTTGGAGCTAGAGAAAGCCCAGGTTTATCCGGGTTTGGCGGTGACCGCCGGCCAATTGATCGGTTATTCGGGCAACACCGGCTTTACCACCGGTCCGCATTTGCATTTTGCGGTTCAGATTAACAGGGATATGCGGCTGGTTTCCGTGCCGTTTACTTTTATCAATCAGGCCGGGCAAGCTGAGGAACCGTTAGTTAGCGCATGGCTAAAAGGGCTTGCTCGCTCTCAGGTGGGTAGTGTCGTTGAATGATGTCACTTATTTCCTGACAGGGTTAGCTTAAACTACTGTCCGGGTTTCGGGGTCCACTATATTTTCTTATTCTTTAAACGGATGTGGTATCTTTCTGTTTTTTTGATGGTATTGACTATCCCTTCGATTTTGAAGGCGCATTGCAATTAGTTTAAAGTGCATTCACATTTTATGAACGGTTAATTATGAAAGAAAGTTTCGATGTTGTAGTGGTAGGCGGGGGCATGGTGGGCGCTGCTGTGGCCTGTAGTCTCGGCGGCAGTTCATTGAAGGTGGCGGTGATAGAAAGTACGCTGCCCGAAGCTTTTGGCCCCGATCAGCCGCATGATTTAAGGGTTTCTGCGCTCAGTATTGCGTCAAAAAATATCCTTGAAACGGTCGGCGCTTGGAATGGTGTGGCCAAACGCAGGTTTTGTCCGTTTCGCCGGATGCGGGTTTGGGAGACGGCGGGGGACACTGAATTTTGCAGCGATGATATTAATTATCCGGAATTGGGTTATATCGTCGAAAATCGGGTGACTCAGCTGGCTTTGTTGGAGCGTTTGCAGGATTTTGACAATGTCGAACTGATGTGTCCGGCCACCATTAATAAAATCAACTATACAATCGGAACATCGCCCGAAGTGGAGTTGGGTGATGGCCGGGTTTTGTCGGCAAAAGTGTTGGTCGCAGCCGATGGCGGGCAGTCAAGAGTCAGGCAGGCGGTGGGTTTGGGTGTGACCAGCTGGGATTATAATCAGCACGCGCTGGTGATTTATATCGAAACGGATTACGGGCAGCAGGATATAACCTGGCAACGCTTTGTACCTAGCGGGCCGCAGGCGTTTTTGCCGTTAACCGGGCATTACGGCTCTATTGTTTGGTATAACTCGCCGGATGAGGTGAGTCGGTTGAAAGCGTTGTCTAACGAGGATTTGCTGCGCGAATTGATGGCGACTTTCCCCGATTGTTTGGGCAAGGTTAATGCCGTTTTAGGCACGGCAAGTTTTCCGTTGAAACGCCAACATGCGCAAAGCTATGTTAAACCCGGCGTGGTACTGGTCGGCGATGCGGCGCACATGATCAATCCGTTGGCGGGGCAGGGGGTTAATATCGGTTTGTTAGATGCGGCGGCATTGGGCGAGGTGCTGATTGAGGCCAGCAGGCAAGGCCTTGAGCTGGGCGATTTGGCGGTTTTACGGCGTTATGAACTTATGCGTCGCAATGAAAATCTGAAAATGATGACGGTGATGGATATTTTTTACCGAGTATTCAGCAATCAGGTGTTGCCGGTCAAGTTTTTGCGCAACTTGGGACTGGGCTTGGCCGAGCGGATTTTGCCCGCTAAAAATAAGGTGATGCGTAGTGCGATGGGTTTGGAGGGCAACTTACCCAAGCTGGCTCGGGGTGAGACGATTATTTAATAGTTCGGCAAGAGCTTGCTGATTGATAGACGGTCGGCAGCATAATCCGGCTTCCCACTTAAGCCGGGACACTGAAAACAGCTAAAGCCGTTTTACTCTATACAGGCATAAGTATCTACACAAGTTTAATCATTAAAAATCATAATGTTATATAGATAAGTGAGGTATTTCATGCTTTTATCCGCGACGGCAAGTCAAATTTCTTGGTCAATAAAGTAGAAATCCAGCTATTATCCGCAAGAAAAACCATATAACCCATTGTTTTTAAATTAGTTAAACTTGTGTAGATACTTATGCCATACAGGAGTGCAACGGCTTTAGCTGTTGCTGTATAAGCTGTCCCGCCTTAAGTGGATAGCCCATAATCCTTGCTTATTTTTTTGGGCTACCCATCTAAGGGGATATATGATGTAAGGCTTAACCGTTCGCCCTTAGCTTGTCGAAGGATGGACGGTTAAGTCGCTCATGGTTCGACAAGCTCACCACGAACGGCTTAACCTTAGGCTGTCCCGGCTTAAATGGGAAGCCGGTTTATTCAGAAAATGTTGCCAACTAAATAATGCAGGGGCTTTAAAAAAACCCGCCTTGCATCAGCCCACACTACCCAGCATTTTTAATATTTCTTCGCGTATTTGTTCCTGTCTGACCGGGTCTGTGATCGGTCGCGACTGGTTGTCTGTGATGTAAAACATGTCTTCAGCTCGGCTGCCGATGGTGGTTATTTTTGCGCTGTGCAAATGGATGTCTTTTTGTACGAATGCGCGGCCTATTTTCGATAAAAGTCCGGCATGATCTGTGGTGATCAGTTCAATGATCGTGTGCCTGTTCAAAGGGTCGGCATGGAATTGAATGCGAGTAGGGATAGGGAAATGTTTGGATTGTCTTGATTGACGATGAATGTTCTTGTGTTTTTTTACTTCACGGTGCAGCAGGTTATTGCGAAGGGTGTTACAAATATGCACTTCTCTGAACAGTTCATTGATGGGATCTCCCGACTGTTCCAGAACCAGAAAACTGTTGAGCACGTAGTCGTCGGTTGTGGTCATGATTCTGGCATCAAGGATGGTAAGCCCCAGTTGGTCGAGGGTGGCGGTGCTCAGCGAAAAAATGGCCTCCTCATTTCTAGCGTAGACAAAAACTTCCGCGCTGCCGCGTTGGGTTTGCGGGCGTAGCAGAACCAAGGGCAGTTCGTCTTCTTTGGATGAGGCGATGGCAATGGTATGCCAGGCTATTTCATCAGCCGAATATCTTAAAAAATAATCGTCTTCGGCATGTTGCCAGGAGCTGAGGATGGTCGGTTCGGATATGCCGAGTTTAATCAGTTCGTCTTTGGCTTCTTTTTTATTTTCGAGTAGGCGTTCGGCCAGTGTTATTGGGTTTTGCAAGCCTCTGTGCAAAGTGCTGTGTGTTGCTGAATAAAGCTCTTTTAGCAGAGCGTCTTTCCATCCGTTCCACAGTTCCGGGTTGGTGGCGCGAATATCAGCCACGGTCAGCAAATATAGATAATTTAGGTATTCGATGCTGCCTACGGTTTGCGCAAATTGATGGATGACGTCCGGGTCGCCGATGTCTTTTCGCTGTGCGGTCATCGACATGACTAGATGATTGCGTACCAGCCAGCAGATCAGGTTGGTGTCGTGCGAAGAAAGTTCGTGCTGGACGCAGAATTCTCTGGCGATTTCTTCGCCGCGGGCGGAATGGTCGCCACTCATGCCTTTGGCTATGTCATGAAATAGTCCGGCAAGATATAGCACTTCCGGCTTTGAAATCATCAGGAAAATATCATTGCAGAACGGCAGTTCGTCAGAATGCTTTTCCAAGGCGAAGCGGCGTAAGTTGCGGATAACGAACAGAGTGTGTTCGTCCACCGTGTAGATATGGAACAAGTCATACTGCATACGGGCGACAATATTGGCAAAACAAGGAATGTAGGCGGCCAGAACGCCGTAGCGATTCATGCGCCTTAATTGATCGGTAATGCCTCGCGGTTGGCGAAATGCTTCTATAAAAAGCCGGTTTGCGGCTTTATTGCGGCGAAAATCGTCATCGATTAAATATAGGTTTTTACGAATGAGGCGTATGGTCGTGGCTCTGACGCCTTTGATCGATGAGTTTTGCTCTAAAACCAAAAAGAGCTCTAGCAGGGCTAACGGGTGTCGCTCGAACAGGGTGTCGTTAGTCGCTTCAAGGTAGCCGTTGATGACCACGAATTTGTCGTTAAGCGGGATGGTTTTATAAACAACTTCCCCGGAAATGAAGCGTTCATTGAATAACTGCAACAGCATTTCATTGAGGCGCTCAAGCCCCAGTACTGTTTTGAAATAAAACTGCATGAACTGTTCGACATCCTGATTGTATTCTTGATGCTCGGTGCTGAAGCCGAATTGGTTGGCAAGATCCCGCTGATAATCGAAAATCAGCCGGTCTTCGCAGCGGTTGGTTAATAGATGCAGCGCGTAACGAATTCTCCAGAGCACTTCAAGGGCGGCGACTAGCTCTAAATATTCAGACTCGGGCATGAAGTCGTATTTAATTAATTCCTTGAGTGTTGATGAATTGTAATGGCGCTTAAACACCCAGGCGATGACTTGTCGGTCGCGCAATCCACCGGGGCCTTCTTTGATGTTAGGTTCAAGGTTGTAGGCGGTGTCGTGATATTTGGCATAACGTAGCCGCTGCTCTTCCATTTTGGCGGTAAAAAACTGGTCTGATGGCCAGATTTTATCTGAAGTGGTTTGCTGTTTTAGGGTTTTGTGCAGTTTGCTATTACCGGTAATCAGCCGAATTTCCATTAGGCTGGTGATGATAGTCTGGTCGGCTATTGCCGCTTCGATGCATTGATTGATGGTGCGGACGCTTTGCCCTAGTTTTAAGCCGATGTCCCAAAGAAAGGTAAAGAAGTTCGATAATGCATCCTGATAAGCGCTGGTGTCTTCCGAATCCAGCAGGACGACCAGATCAATATCGGAATAGGGGAACAGCTCTCTTCTGCCGTAACCGCCGACGGCACACAGTGAAAGTTGGTCGGTGTGTTCACCGAGAAAGTGCTGCCAGCAGCAGAGTAGAATTTCATCAATGAAATCGGATCTATTTTTAAGTAATTTGGAGACCGATTTGTGAGGATTAAATTTTTGCCGCAGCTCGGCATCTTTTTCCTTTAGCAATTGTTTAAATTGTTGCAGGCTGTCCTTTTCGGCAAAAATCGCGACATTAATGTTTTTGTTCAAGGTGGTCACCTTTCTTCTTGGCGTAAAGTCAGGATTTCATAGCCGTTTTGGGTTACCAGGATGGTGTGTTCCCATTGTGCGGACAGGCTTCGATCTTTGGTCACCGCCGTCCAGCCATCAGCCAGTATTTTCATATGGCGTTTGCCGAGATTGATCATCGGTTCAATGGTTAAGATCATGCCCGCTTCGAGAACATCGCCGTCACCAGGCTTGCCATAATGCAATACTTGCGGTTCTTCATGAAAACCTTTGCCTATGCCGTGTCCGCAAAATTCCCTGACTACGGAGTAACGGTTGGATTCTGCATATTTTTGTATTGCGTGGCCAATATCACCTAAGGTAGCGCCCTGCTTGACCTGTTGAATGCCTAAAAACATAGCTTCCTGGGTTATTTTAATCAGGCGTTTGGCATGCTGGCTAACTTCGCCGACGCAAAACATTTTGCTGGTGTCGCCGTGGTAGTCATCTTTAATAACGGTAATGTCAATATTGACGATGTCGCCTGATTTAAGTTTTTTCTCGCCGGGAATGCCGTGACAAATCTGTTGGTTAACTGAGGTGCAAATCGACTTTGGAAAGCCGCGATAATTGAGCGGCGCAGGGATAGCTTTTTGGGTGTCAACGATATAATCGTGGCAAATCTGATTGAGCTCATCTGTGGTAACGCCGGGAACAACGTAAGGCTCAATGATTTCTAAGACTTCGGCTGCCAGTTTCCCGGCAATACGCATTTTTTCGATTTCAGTTTCGGTTTTAATAATTATGGTCATGGAGCAGGTAGAGGATTAGAGGGTAAAGGCGCCAGTGACACGCTTTTAGCGCGTGTCGTTCGCCCGTGTAGTGCGGCTATTTTAACAGGGTTCAACTTGTTGTGAATGGGTAATTATGGTATAAAGGCGAGTTCGTTTTGAACTAATACTCACACCTTATCGTCACGTTTGGAAGGGTGCCGATGCAATCAGATTATTAAATTAATAATTGTAGCTGGTTTCCAGTCGGGATAGGTGGAGGCGTAACCCAACTCGGAATAAATGTTCCGAATTTTTATCTCTAGGAGAATACATGTCAGCAGTATCTATGCGTCAAATGCTTGAAGCGGGTGTCCATTTTGGCCATCAAACTCGTTATTGGAACCCGAAAATGGCTACGTACCTGTTCGGTTCACGTAACAAAATCCATATTATCGATTTGGAAAAAACGCTGCCAATGTTTAATGACGCAATGAATTATCTGGGTCAGATGTCGGCAAACAAAGGCACTGTTCTGTTTGTGGGCACCAAAAAAGCAGCAAGAAAAGTAGTCGCGGAACAAGCGGCACTTTGCGGTATGCCTTATGTCAACCACCGTTGGTTAGGCGGCATGCTGACAAATTTTAAAACCATCAAGAAATCAATCAACCGTCTTAAAGAATTGGAAGCAATGAAAGCTGACGGTACGCTTTATCAGCGTTTTGCTAAGAAAGAAGCCTTAGGTATGGAACGCGAACTGGAAAAGCTGGAGCGTAGTCTGGGTGGAATTAAAGACATGAAAGGTGTTCCTGATGTGATTTTCATATTGGATGTCGGTTATGAAAAGAACGCGATCAGTGAAGCTAAAAAATTAGGCATTCCGGTTGTCGGCATTGTGGATTCCAATAATTCACCGGAACAAGTCGATTACATTATTCCTGGCAATGATGACTCAATTCGTGCAATTAAGCTCTACTGCGAAAGCGTTGCTGCGGCAGTCATGGAAGCTAAATCAGCGGTTTTGGGCTTGTCGGCAAAAGCGGATGATTTTGTTGAAGAGGCTGCGCAATAAGTTACGTCTTATTTTAGCAGGCGTTTCCCGAGCGCCTAAAGTTAGGCAAAAAACGCCTCCTCACGGGGGCGTTTTTACAGTGATGAATAATGAGGAAAGACAAAGAATGAGTATTACTATTAGTGCGACAATGGTTAAGGAGCTGCGTGAAAGAACGGCTTCAGGCATGATGGAGTGTAAAAGAGCCTTGGTTGAGGCCAATGGCGACATGGAATTGGCCATTGAGAATATGCGCAAATCCGGTCTGGCCAAAGCTGATAAAAAATCTGGTCGTATTGCTGCTGAAGGCATCATCGGCGTTAAAGTCAGTGATGACGGCTTAGTGGTGGCAATGGCTGATATTAATTGCGAGACTGATTTTGTTGCCAAGGCGGATGATTTCGTTAGTTTCGTTAATAATGTCACCGCAGCTTTGTTGATTTCCGATGTTGAAACAGAAGAACAATTGCTGGCAATGAAATTGGCTGACGGCACTGTTTTGGATGATGTGCGTCGCGGTCTGATTGCTAAATTAGGCGAAAACATTGCGGTTAGACGCTTCTTGAAATACCAGACGGCAACCGGTGGCACCGCCTGTTATCTGCACGGCAATAAAATCGGCGTGATCATTGAATTAACTAAGGCAGATGCCGAGTTAGGCAAAGACCTTGCAATGCATATTGCCGCGATCAAGCCGACGTGTGTTTCCGATGAGCAAGTGCCAGCAGAACTGATTGAGAAAGAGAAGGAAATTTTCTCGGCTCAAGCGGCAGAAAGCGGAAAACCGGCGGAAATTATTGAGAAAATGGTTGTTGGCCGCATCAGCAAATTCTTGGCGGAAATCACCTTGGAAGGACAAGCTTTTATTAAGGATGATAAGGTCACGGTCGGCAAGTTGCTGGCATCAAAAGGTAACAGCGTTGTTCATTTTGCCCGCTTTGAAGTGGGTGAAGGGATTGAAAAGAAAGAAGAAAACTTTGCCGAAGAGGTTATGGCGCAAATTAGAGGCAGTTAATTTAGGCGAAAGGTTCAGGGCAAAAAAACCTTGAAATAAGCGTCTAGCCCCTTTATTCATCAATAATAAATACCAGCCCCGATAATTAAAATGACTAAAACAATTTGCCAGAGAATTTTACTTAAGTTAAGCGGTGAAGCTTTAATGAGTGAGGTAGGTGGTAGCATTGATGCAGATATTGTTAAGCGTCTTGCAACTGAAATTAAAGAGTTGTGCGATGTGGGTCTTCAGGTCGGATTGGTTATCGGTGGCGGTAATATATTGCGCGGATCTGAAAGAGCTTCGAAAGGCTTGGATAGGGTCACCAGCGATCAGATGGGCATGCTGGCAACGGTAATCAACGCCCTGGCCATGCAGGATGCGCTGGAAGCCTGCGGGCAGCCGGTCAGGGTGATGTCGGCACTAAAAATCAATCAAGTCTGTGAAGATTATATTCGCCGTAAGGCGATCAGGCATTTGGAGAAAGGTCGGGTGGTTATTTTTGCAGCGGGAACCGGAAATCCCTTTTTTACCACCGATTCGGCGGCCAGCCTCAGGGCGATTGAAATTAATGCCCAGTTGATGATTAAGGCGACTAAAGTTAAAGGCGTTTATTCTGCCGATCCCCAAAAAGACCCGGACGCAATATTTTATCCGCGATTAACGTATGATGAGGCGCTGGATCAGCGTCTCAATGTGATGGACACCACGGCACTGGTATTATGCCGGGACAATAACGTGCCGATGCGGGTGATGAACATCTTTGAGCCAGGTGCAGTCATGAGATTGATGATGGGCGAGGAGATAGGATCTCTTATTCAACGAGGAACAGATAATGATTAGTGATATTCAACAAGACGCTTCAACTCGCATGAGCAAAAGCATTGATGCCTTAAAACATGAATTCTCAAAAATAAGAACGGGCAGGGCTCATCCCAGCTTATTGGAACAAATTAGCGTTTCATACTACGGCACCGAATCTTCCTTATCCCAGGTTGCCAATATTGCGGTCGAGGACGCGCGTACGTTGACGATCACGCCTTGGGAAAAGGGCATGGTACAGGCTATTGAAAAAGCCATTATGAAATCGGATCTGGGCTTGAATCCCTCCACCAACGGCATGGTTATCCGTATTCCGTTTCCGCCAATGACCGAAGAGCGTCGGCGCGCCCTGGTAAAAGTCGTCAAGAATGAAGCGGAGAATGGCCGTGTTTCGGTCAGGAATATTCGTCGCGATGCAAATTCGGCGATAAAAGAGGCCTTAAAGGAAAAAATGATTTCTGAAGACGAGGCGCGTGCGGCTGAAGAAAAAATTCAAAAACTGACCGATCAGTATGTAAAAGACATTGAGAAATTGCTGGAAGCAAAAGAAGCCGATTTGCTGTCGATGTAACCGAGATTTAATCAATGTCTACGGATGACGGTAACAGTTTAGAATCGGCAAACCCGCGCCATATTGCCATTATCATGGATGGTAATGGTCGTTGGGCGCAGCTTAGATTTATGCCGCGCGCCATCGGTCATCAGGCCGGCGTTAAAGCGGTTCGAAAAATTGTAGAGTACTGCGCTAAGCAGCAGGTTGAGGTCTTGACCTTATTTGCTTTTAGCAGTGAAAACTGGCGTCGCCCGGAACAAGAGGTGTCATTGTTGATGGGCTTGTTTATGGCAACGCTGCAAAGAGAAATCGACAAGCTGGACCGTAATAATATCCGCTTGCGATTTATCGGCGATAGAGCTGCATTCTCTGAAAAGCTACAGGCGAAAATGGCCGAAGGGGAAGCGCAAACCCAAAATAATACCGCCTTAACGCTGGTTATTGCGGCAAATTATGGGGGGCGCTGGGATATGTGTCAGGCGTTCCAGACAGTGGCGGAAAAAATGGCTGCCGGTGAATTGGAAAATCAGGACATTAACGAGCAGTTGATTAACCAGCATTTATCAACTGCGGATCTGCCCGAACCCGACTTGTTTATTAGAACCGGTGGCGAACAGCGAGTCAGCAATTTTCTGTTATGGCAACTAGCTTATACAGAGTTGTATTTTACACCGACGCTTTGGCCGGATTTCGACCCGGACTCACTTGCAGAGGCTATCAAGAGCTTTAAAAGCCGACAAAGACGCTTCGGCCATACCGGAGAGCAGATGCTTGATAGATCGATTGCTTTAAAATAACTTACCGTTTTTTACTGAAAAACTGATACTTACTTTCAACTTAAATCTAATAATAATCCTTATGTTACTACAGCGAATTATTACCGCATTAATTCTGGTTCCACTGGTTGTGCTGGCCGTTTTTCAGCTGCCTTTGGCGTATTTTTCATTGCTTGTTGGGCTGATCACGCTTTTAGCGGCATGGGAGTGGACTAGTCTTGTCGGTATTAATTCGTTGTTAAAACGCGGCTTATTTTTGTGTGCGTTGATTCTGCCTATGTTGTGGCTGCATTTCTGGACGCAATTTTTGGAGCTGGCCGCACAGGTACTGGATTGGCCTGATGTCAGGGATTATTCGGGTGCTCTGGAGTGGTTGGTTATCGCGCCGGTGATGTTCTGGATATTGACCATGATATTAATCAGGAACACTCCTGAGGGCGTTTTAAAGTTGGAAATGAAAGTCCTGTATAAAGCATTAATCGGCTGGCTGGTGTTGATAGCTATGTGGATGTTTTTGACCCGGTTAAGGGCTTTTTATGGTGCGGAACTGACCTTGTATTTCCTGGTGTTGATTTGGGCTGCCGATATTGCTGCTTATTTTGCCGGAAAGAAATTCGGTAAAACCAAGCTGTCGCCCGAAATTAGCCCAGGTAAGACGGTTCAGGGCATGTACGGTGCTTTAATAGCCGGAGCCGTTTGGGCTATGATTTTCATCGGCTATCAGGGCTATCTTAATGGTTTCGTTTGGATGCGGGTGGCTGATTTTGTATTGTTGTCGGTATTGACAGTGTTGATTTCTATTTATGGCGACTTGTTTTTTAGTGTGGTTAAACGCCAGTGCGGCGCAAAAGACACCGGATCGATACTGCCCGGTCACGGCGGTATTCTTGATAGGATAGATAGCTTGATTGCAGCGACCCCCTTTTTCTATGCTGGCATAGTAGTGATCGGGCTTATTTCATGAAAGGTATTTGCATACTTGGAGCGACAGGCTCGATCGGCGTCAGCACCTTAGATGTGGTGGCCAGACATTCCAGTCTGTATAAAGTTATCGCGTTAACCGCCAATACCAATATTGATGCCCTCTATGAACAATGCCTGGAACACCATCCAGAGGTTGTCGTCGTAGTGGATGAGCAGAAGGCTCTGATTTTTGAAGAAAAACTTAAAAACACGTCAATCGCGGATATAAAAGTGCTATCAGGCGCCAAAGCGCTGGAGCATGTTGCAACATTGGACAATGTCGATTCGGTCATGGCGGCCATCGTAGGCGCGGCGGGTTTATTGCCGAGCCTGGCAGCGGCAAAGGCGGGTAAAACCGTATTGCTGGCCAATAAAGAAGCCTTGGTGATGTCGGGTTCGATTTTTATGCAGGCTGTGGCCGATTCTGGGGCACAATTGCTGCCGATCGACAGTGAGCATAATGCGATATTCCAGTGCATGCCTGCTGGCTATAAATCCGGGATGCAGGCGAAACAAGTCCGGCGTATTTTGTTGACGGCTTCCGGTGGCCCTTTTCGAACCATGCCTGTCGAGCAGTTGACCGATGTGACGCCTGCCCAAGCGGTGGCTCACCCAAACTGGGATATGGGCCGGAAAATTTCCGTGGATTCGGCAACCATGATGAATAAAGGCCTGGAGATGATCGAGGCGTGTATTTTGTTCGACATGAAGCCGAGTCAGATTCAGGTGGTCATTCATCCGCAAAGCATTATTCATTCGATGGTCGATTATGTGGATGGAACGGTTTTGGCGCAAATGGGCAATCCCGATATGCGCATACCAATCGCTTATGCAATGGCTTGGCCGGAACGTTTCGATTCGGGCGTTGAACCGCTAAATATTTTTGATGTCGGGCGCATGGATTTTGAAGAAGCGAGCCTGGAACGGTTTCCCTGTTTGCGCCTAGCTTATCAGGCGATTGATGCAGGCGGCATCATGCCGACTGTTTTGAATGCGGCCAATGAAATTGCCGTGGAGGCCTTTTTAAACGAACAGGTCCGGTTTACTGATATTCCGGTTATTATCGAACGCTGCATGGAAAAATTCGAGGCTAAGGCTGCCGATACCCTGGAGATTATTTTGGATGCCGATCAACAGGCCAGATTAGTATCCGTACAGATTATTAAAGAGCTTAATACTTGATGGATTTGCTGCATATGCTGTTTTATTTCCTGGTCGCTATCAGCGTTCTAGTTTCATTTCATGAATTAGGACACTTCTGGGTTGCCCGTCTTGCCGGGGTAAAGGTACTCCGGTTTTCTGTTGGTTTCGGCAAGGTTTTGTGCGCGTACCAGAAAAATCCGGATGCGACAGAGTATGTCATATCGGCAATCCCGTTGGGCGGCTATGTCAAAATGGTCGATGAGCGGGAAGGCGAAGTCAGTGAAGCCGACTTGCCGTTTGCATTTAACCGCCAATCTTTATTTGCCAGAACGGCAATCGTAGCCGCAGGTCCCGTGTTTAACTTGATTCTCGCCGTTGCCTTGTTTTGGAGTGTGCTGGTTATCGGCGAGACCGGCATAAAGCCAATACTCGGCGCGGTAGAGCAGGGCACTTTAGCCGCCGCCGCAGGCTTCGTCGAGGGCGATCAGATTGTCTCGGTCAACGGCAAAGTAACGCCAACCTGGACTGAGGCTATGACTGTATTGGTATCCTCGGCGCTTGATGGCGAACACAGCATCAAGGTTGAGGTAAAAGATTTTGATGATCGGCAAGCAATCAGGATGCTTACGCTTACCGATAAAGACAGCGAAACCCCTGATGTGCTGTATCAACGCTTAGGCTTTAAACCCTGGTCTCCACAATTGCAGCCCATCATCGGCAAAGTGCTTCCCGATAGCGCCGCTCTCGCTGCTGGTTTGCAGCAAAACGACCTGATCGTCAGCGCCGACGACACCTCTATCAATGACTGGATGCAATGGGTAAATATTGTCAAAAGCCATCCCGGCGTCGCCATAAATCTGGTAATTGAACGCGATGGCGTACGCTTACCCGTCACCATTACGCCGAAAAGTGTAAAGGTCGGCGAGAATACCGAGGGTAAAGTTGGGGCATCGGTTTATATACCTGAAGAGCTGATGAAGTCGGTCAGTGTTGAATATTCATTGTCGCCGCTGGCAGCGATACCGGTGGCATTGGAAACCACTTATTATTATTCCGTCACCAGCTTAAAAATGATGGCGAAGATGTTGATCGGCAAGGCCTCTGTTGAAAACTTAAGCGGGCCTATCAGTATTGCCCAATATGCGGGGCAATCGGCTACGATGGGATTGACGCCGTTTTTAAAGTATATGGCGTTGATCAGCGTCAGTTTAGGCATATTAAATTTATTGCCGATACCGGTGTTGGATGGCGGACATTTGCTTTTTTTTGCGATAGAAGGCATTAAAGGCAGCGCGGTTTCAGAAAGGGCGCAAATTTTCTTTCAACAAATCGGCATTACGATACTCGTGTCATTAATGGCATTGGCACTATTTTTGGATATTGAACGGTTATTTCAATAATTCAGGATAGGGTAGAGACGACC
>JBCKWO010000027.1:0-24681 GCA_038922535.1 Methylobacter sp.
GAGGTTGGTCTGTGCGTCTGCGTTGCTTTGTGCCGCCGCTAACTTTAATTTAACCATGGCGACTGGGTAGTTTTTTTCTGAATAGGCCGCTTTGCCATCCTCAAAATCGCCAGCCCAAGACGTACCCGCAAGTAGTAATAATATGATAATTAGTTGTTTTTTCATGTCCATCCTTTCTAATACAGTTTACTGAAGTTATGAAACTCATTTTTGAAATTGAAGCCATTTTCTTCAACGCTGAACTTTTTATACCACTTTCTTTCAAACATTCGCTTCTCCGATTGCAACGCTATGATAGGTTGGATCTATATTTACCATTGACTTAGCTTGATTCCAAATGTTCTAAGGTTGCCATTTTGTTGCATGATTAACTCTATTGTGTAGCCACTGTATTGTGAATCGTCAAAGGAAAATACAAAAGTTGAATCGGCTTTGCTGTATGTTGTATCTGGGCCAAAAAGATAATCCAAACCATACCATTTAGTGCCCGATGCATATCTTATTTCGTAGCTGCCCAATGGCAGTGCGTTGAACCGAGTTAATTTATGTAATCTTCGCAAAAGTTATGATAAAGTCCACATCGTCATGTAACTCATTAATTAGGCCTAATATCTAAGCAGTTGCAGACTTAAATTATAATAACAACAACGAGGCTTGCATTACATGAAATCATTAAAAAGCTCTGCCGTAGCTACTGCATTGGCACTTTCTTTAGGATTCTTTTCGACGCCTACTTTTGCTGTCTGTTTGGGTATGGCATGTATGTACAATAAGATGACCCCCCTTGAAGGGATTGATGCTACTTTAGGTCAAATTGAAGAAGCATTGAAATCTATTCAATTAAGAAACAGCGGTGACGCTGCAAAAACCGGCAAAGAGGGTGACGAAATCATCATAACCATGATCAAAGATGCATTAAAGTTAAGTAAAGAGATTAATGCTAATGATAAACTTGACCGTAATCGTAACCGTGCGAATGGCTATTTGAAAGAATCTCGAAAAGCAATAGAAAATGGTGACTTGGCAAAAGCAACAGAAGACCTAAAAGAAGCTGAGAAACGTTTTGCAGAGCTTAAAGGTATGATCGACTTAACTCAAGCCGATAGAGTATCGCAACAGACCAATCTGCTAAACCGTATTATGGACACGCAAGATAAAGCAGCTGGCGCCCGTAAATAATACCGTTACACCTTATCGCTCACATCCCTAGCAAGCAGGACTGGCATTGGCAGTCCTGCGCGAATTATATCGGCTAGCTAGCTAATCCCACCGACGCTTTACGTAGGCGACTAGTATCGATGATGCTGGCGAAGAATGAGGCGCATCAATCACGAACGGTGCTCTTCGTTCCTCGGCAGGTAGTGGGTTAAACCTGTAATTTAGCATGAATATCCAAGCCAAATTCGAGCTTGTTAATCAACAATCCTATAACACGGCACATATTTCTTCCCCGGCAATTTCATGCGGTGTTGCGCAACAAACGAGGATAACAAGGAATCCATCAACGCCATGATGTCCGCATCGCCGCAAATCTCGAAATGTCCGTATTGTTCGATGGCACGGATACCGTCGTCTTTTACGTTGCCTGCCACGATACCTGAGAACACGCGACGCAGGTTGGCGGCGAGCAGGTGGCTTTCCTGTTCTTTATGTAAGGCCAGATTTCTCATGCTTTCATGAGTCGGGATAAACGGCTGTTGAAATACGTGATCGATCTTGAGTAGCCAGTTAAAATAATAGGCATCGCCATTTTCTTTGCGGAATTGACGTACCTTCTGGATGCCAGCCTGCATTTCGCGTGCGACCTGCTCGGGATCATCAACAATAATCTTGTAGCGCCGCTGGGCAGATTCGCCCAAGGTGCCGGCAATAAATCGGTCGATTTCCTTGAAGTAATCCTCAGAACAGGCGGGACCGGTAAATATCAGCGGAAACGGCATGTCTTTATTATCGGGGTGCAGCAAAATACCCAGAATATAGAGTATTTCCTCCGCCGTACCCGCGCCACCAGGAAACACTACGATGCCATGCCCGGTACGGACAAAGGCCTCCAAGCGTTTTTCAATATCTGGCAAAATTACCAGATCATTAACAATCGGATTAGGTGATTCGGCGGCGATAATGCCGGGTTCCGTTATCCCTAGATACTGGCCGTTTTTTATCCGCTGTTTGGCGTGACCAATGGTCGCCCCTTTCATTGGACCTTTCATCGCACCCGGCCCACATCCGGTGCAAATATCCAGACCGCGCAGCCCCATCTCATGACCGACAATCTTGGTGTAATCGTATTCTTTACGGCTGATTGAATGTCCGCCCCAGCACACCACCAGCTTCGGCTGGGTCATCGGACGCAGGATATTGGCATTACGCAAGATGTGAAACACCGCGCTGCTAATGCCGTCCGAACTGTCCAGATCAACCCTCGGGTTATTATTGATCTCATCGCTGACGTAAATAATGTCGCGCAGCACCGCAAACAGGTGTTCGCTGATGCCTCTGATTATTTTGCCATCTACAAAGGCATGGGCGGGAGCCGACTTAACATCCAGCTTAATGCCGCGCTGCTCCTGGACAACGTATATCTCAAAGTCGGCATAGCGTTCCAACAATTCCTTGCCATCATCCATGGTGCTGCCGCAATTTAATACGGCAAGCGAACAATTACGAAACAACCGGTACAAGCCACCCTGGCTGGCATCTAGCAGCTTGCTTACTTCGGCCTTGGACAGTACGTCCAAACGACCTTCCGGGGTGATGCGTGCGTCAATTACGGGGTATTTCATGAGTTTCCTTTTAGTTATGTCCGTGTGCTTATCGGGACTGTATTTAACGGCAGGCACACTATTTTCTATTCATTCGGCATTCAGCAATTTACCGATATTCTTTAGTCCTGGTTAACTTTCGCGGACTATAAATAATGAATTCGATCGCAAAAAAAATGCTGCTCGTCGTTTTTGTGCTGCTGCCCAGTGCTTGCGCCCATTATCCGCAGCACTATGCGTATTATCCCGGCAATAGCGGTTACACCATTATGCACAGAAACTACTACGGCGAAAGGCCGGATTATTATAGTCATGGCTATAACGGCTATTTTCCGCATCATCACCACGATCAATACCGTGGGCAGTCTCACTGGGGCAATGGTTATCCAAGACGCCATCACAACAGAGACCATGATTAGCAGTTTATCGATCCATAAGCTCTTACAAGCACTCGCTTCTAAAGTTTCAATGGCTATACTTGAGATTAGCCCCTATAATACACAGCCTAAGTAGGCAGTATCTCGCACAAATGCGAAACGCTACTTAGACTTTGCATGTTATTCAGCACTTTTCAGAAATTCCATTCGCTTTTCTCTTTAAAATTGCCCGGCATGATTTTCACTCAAACATTTTTCATTGATTTATATAGGTAATTTTATGGCAACAGGTACTGTTAAGTGGTTTAACGAGTCTAAAGGTTTTGGTTTTATTTCGCCTAGCGATGGTAGCGCAGACGTGTTTGTACACTTCTCTGCAATCGCAAGTGACGGCGGTTACCGCACTCTGGCTGAAGGCCAAGCAGTTAAATACGACGTAGAATCAGGTCCTAAAGGCCCACAAGCATCACAAGTAAGCGCAGCTTAAACCCCACTTACGTTCAAACACCCATCCCCACTGTCGATAGACGCGGGGATGTGGCATAACCGGTCAATCCGGGCCATCAACTCACCCCCCCTAATTTAGGACATGTCTTTTGAAACGAATTTTTGTAGGAAACTTACCTAGCGAAGCCACTGAAGAAACTGTACAGGCTTTATTTTCCGAGTACGGAAAAGTCCGCTCCATTCAACTTATTTCCGATATATTTAGCGGAAAATGCAGGGGCTTCGGTTTTATCGGCATGGAAGGCCACGAAGCAAGAGCTGCAATAGCCGCGCTGGACGGCAATCTGTATTGCGGAAAACCGTTAAAAGTTAAATTTGAAGATACAACTGCCGGTAAAAATGGCAGGCGCAATTGAATCATTAACCGCACAATCCCACTATCTTCCCCGATGACTCAACTGCCTTATCCGCAGCATGATGCGGGAATATAGCTGAGCTATCTGGGCGACCTACGTACCGGTCGCCCCAGAAGTCTAACAATCAAAGCATTCTTTCCTCCACTCAAAAATATCGCTGATTTTTTTGAGACTTCCTCGCATTATCCTGAACAAATCGTAACCATTTAGCGACTACGAATTTGACTCAATAAGCACGGACAAAATCGAGCTTTCTCATAAGCGATTAATTCTGTTAATTCCGGCTATTTTCAATAGATAAAGCTTGACAACAAATACCCAGTCCAGGCTTTTCCACAGGCGCATGCAATGTGCTTTTTTTTCAATGACCTAGCCAAAAGACCTCACTCCACCTATAAAACAACCTTAATAACATTCGCTTTACTTTTCTAAGTGATTGATAGTTATAATAATTAATTCACATAATTTTATACTGACCACAATCTGGACGATCTAACAGAAAAGCTTAAGGAGTGGATGGTTAGGCCATTTGTATTCAGTTTACACACAGAGTTATCCACAGAAAATGTGGATAACTCTGACTTATAAAACGATGCCTGAATTGGGTCAATTCCGGCTAAATATCCCAGATTTTTTACCTTACCCCATAAAAGAAGCAAGGTAAGCCTTAGGTCCCAGCGAGCGTATCCAGCGACAACTACCTTAGGTAACTCGCAAGAAATAATCTACACACAAGACCTTCCAGGTTTTAAAAACCTGGAAGGTCTAACTCGCTTACCGTACCGCCTTCGTTCTCAAGAAGCATTATTGATTAGCTTCACGATAGGTGGTTTATTTTTTGCGAGTTACCTTATTGCAGAAACCCTGTGACCCCGCCATCCGTAATAAGCGATGTAGCCATAGCAAAGCACCGGAATAAAAAACGCCTGCTGAATGCCGATCCGGTCAGCGAACAGCCCTTGCACAACCGGAAGAACAGCGCCGCCGACTATCGCGGCGCATAAAATCCCTGATCCCTGCCCGGTGTGCTGACCCAAGCCGGTAAGCGCGAGCGAAAAGAGGGTCGGAAACATGATGGAGTTAAACAACCCGACCACCAGAATGGCCCACATCGCAACCTGGCCGCTGCCGAGCATGGCGACTAAAACCAAAAGCGATGCTGTTAACGCATTAAAGGTGAGCATCTTTCCGGGCTGAATTTTTTGCATGACTGCCGCGCCGACAAATCGCCCGACCATAGCGCCGCCCCAATAAAACGACACGTACTTTCCGGCGTCTTGTTCAGCCAATCCGGCAATGGAAGGTTCGCCCAGAAAATTGATCAGAAAGCTGCCTATCGACACCTCGCCGCCGACATAAACAAAAATACCGATTGCACCCAGCACCAGATGTTTGTAGCCCCAGGCGCTAGCATGAACACCCTCTTCAGCGCCTGAAACACCTGCTTGGGTAACTTTAATACTGGGTAATTTGATCAGCGTAAAAATGATCGCCACACAAAATAAAACAGCAGCCAGCAACAGATAAGGGTTTTGTACAACGGCCGCCTGCGCCGCTTGATACGCCGATAATTCGTCGGCATTAAGCAGCTTCATTTCGTCCGCCGATTTAACGGCAGTGGCAAGGATGAATAATACGCCAAGATAAGGGCCGATAGTCGTACCCAGCGAGTTAAACGCCTGAGTCATCGTTAATCGACTGGAAGCGGTTTCTGGTTTACCTAAAATAGTGACGTAGGGATTTGCAGAAACCTGTAGCAAGCTAATGCCAGATGCCAACACAAAAAACGCCGCCAGAAATAACGGGTAGGAATGTAATCTTGCGGCCGGATAAAACAGCAAACAGCCAATGCCCGCTATGGCTAATCCAGCAATGATGCCGCCTTTGTAATCGATTTTTTTAATCAAATAACCGCTGGGGACGGAAACGACAAAATAAGCGGTAAAAAAGCAAAATTGAATCAACATGGCTTCGGTGTAATTTAAGGTAAACACCGCTTTCAAATGAGGAATCAAAATATCATTCAAACTGGTTATAAATCCCCAGATAAAAAACAGCGAAGTTAATACTGTTAATGAGCCTAAATAAGCGTTTTTATCAGGTAGGGTTGTTGTGTCAGTTGCATTGATCATCGTTTTATTTGACATTTTTAAAACACTATTTTGTCACGGTAAAACCAACTATTTCATTACCCACCATCACGTTGAAATCCCCCGGCTCCACAATCCGCTTAAGATCAACGCCAATAAACGACAAATCATGCGGCGTTAAGGTAAAGCTTAAGCTTTCGGTTTGCCCCGGATTCAATTCGACTTTTTTAAACGCCTTGAGCTGCTTGTTGGGACGGGTCACCGAAGCCGCCACATCATTGATATAAAGCAACACAGATTCCTTGCCTTTTAATGGGCCGGTATTTTTGACATTAACGCTGACCGTGACATCAGCGCCCATGCTGATTTTGTCTTTTTCCACCTTCAAACCGCTGGTTGCAAAAGTGGTATAGCTCAAGCCATGCCCGAACGGATAGAGCGGGTTATAGGTATTTAGTTCAAACGATTCCATGGGCTTGTAATCATACGGAGTAATGCCGTTGGTGCTTCTTGGATAGGAAATGGGCAATTTACCGTTGGGGTTATAATCGCCGTACAAAATATCGGCAATGGCTTCACCGCCTTCCATGCCCGGCAAAAAACCCAAAACAACGCCGGAAACCCGCTCTGCAATCGACGTAATAATGCGCGGACGACCGCCCAAGGTCAGCAAAACCACCGGCTTTCCGGTCGCAATCGCGGCATGAGCAAGATCGACTTGTACCTGATCGATATTTAATGACTCGATATTACCCACGGTTTCCGTATACGGATGTTCGCCTAAACTAAGCAGAATAACATCGTGATTTTTGGCCTCATCAACCACTTTTTGCACATCAATGGGCGCATCGAACGAATCCCCGCCGACGTAAGTGACTTTGCCGGTCGATTTTTCCTGTATGGCTTCCAAGACCGTCAGTTTTTCCTGAGGATATAACGCCTCGGTCGCGCCCTGCCAAGTGATAGTCCAGCCACCGTTCATCACGCTCAATAAATTGGCGGTGGGTCCGGTCACTAGGATATTGGCGTCTTTTTTTAGCGGCAGGATATTGTGATCGTTTTTGGCTAGGACAATCGATTCCCGCGCCGCCTGACGATTGGTATCTATGGCCTCTTCTGTGGCGAAATTACCGTCTACCGGGAGCAACGGCGTAGCTTCGAACAATCCGGCCTGATACTTGACCGTCAATATCCTCGACACTGCTTCATCGATTCGGGACATCGGCACTTCGCCGGATTTGACTAATTCGACCAACAAGTCGTAAAAAGAAAAGTCGAACGGTACCATGCTCATGTCGATACCGGCCATTACTGCGATTTTGACGGCTTCTTTTTCCGAAGCAGCCATCTTGTCGCGACTGTAAAGCCGCTGGATGTCCGCCCAATCCGACACAGTAAAGCCTTTAAAGCCCAGTTCGCCGCGTAAAATGGTGGTCAGATATTGATAGTTGGCGTGTCCAGGAATACCGTCGACTTCCGCCGAATTAACCATCACCGTCGGCGATCCGGCTTTTATGCCTGCTTCAAACGTAGGCAGAAAATATTCGCGCAGCATCCTTTCGCCTATCCAGGCAGGCGTACGGTCTTTGCCGTTAAGCGGATAACTGTAACCCACATAATGCTTCAAACAAGTGGGCGCTTTATCGGCAGCGGAAAAATCATCGCCCTGATGACCTTTAATATATGACGTGCCCATCACTGTCGCCAAATGCACATCTTCGCCGAAGGTTTCCCACAAGCGCGGCCAAAGCGGCTGGCGGCCAATGTCCATCACTGTGGAAAAATTCCATTGCAGACCGGAAGCGCGCACTTCCCTGGCGGTAATTTCGCCTTCCTTGAAAGCCAGTTCTGGATTGAACGTCGCCGCCATGTTAATGGCCTGCGGAAACAGCACCGCGTTTTGCGTGTAACTCGCACCGTGGATAGCATCAATCCCGTAAATGACCGGAATTTTCAAGCGCGTTCTTAGCGCGGCATCCTGCACGGTGCGCGTTAATTGTCGCCATGTCTCAATGGATTGCGCCATGTTATCCGGCGTAAAGGGCGTATTCAAAATGGAACCGACATGGTGCTTTACCACCGCATCCTCCAACTTATCGGGATCGATTTGACCCTCGGTATTTTGCTCTTTGGGAATGCCGACCACCGAGAAATCGATCTGCGTCATCTGTCCGACTTTTTCTTCAAGCGTCATTTGGGACAGCAAATGTTTAACTTTTATTTCTATTGCTTTGTTTGTTTCTTGTGCACTCACAGAACGCCCCGCCATGACCGATAGGATGATAGTTAAAATGATAGGTAAGGTTTGCAACATAATAGGCTTCGCGTGTTGGTGGTGTAAGGTTCAGGGACCGATTGAGCAATTGTTCAACATAACACCAACGGCATAGCATGAAACCTAAGCCATTTTAAGCGGCACGCCGTTATTTCTACCAAAAAAATATAGATCACATCACAATTCGGGCATTGCAGGCTAGCATTTTTATCCGTAAAAACATATCGTTTGACACACAGTCTCTTACAGCGTAATTTTCAAATTGATCGGCATCTTTTCACTCATTGACAAAACCCTTGCGGAGGGAATATGTATTTTACAAAAGCAATATTATCAACAGTGTTTTATGCCTTGGGTTTGCTGGCTCCGGCAATAGCGCTTGCAGATACTGACCCTGCGACATTTCAAGCCGATAAAGAGCGTCAAATAGCCATTGTTCTGGAAAGCGTGCAAATTGCTCAAAAAAATCTAAGCTGTGTGCAAGCCGCTCAAGATCATGCGGCCTTAAATGCCTGTAATGTGATCGTTAAACAAGAACCGAAAGCAGAAGCAGCACAGGGCTGCGATAAAAAAGCGCCAAAGGTCACAAAAAACAACAAAAAGAAGTAACGTTCGGTTTGTAGAAAGCACGCATTCGAGAGGTACCGGCGGATTCGTCCCTCTTGAATGCACGTTAGTCCGTGTACATAGGTTTACCGTCATTGAGCCGCAACCAGCCTTTCACTATGCGGTAAATAATCCAAATGCCGTTAGCGAAAAGCACAAACCACCCGATAATGAATACCATCGTAATGGCTCCCAACACCCCCCAAAGCACCCCAAACCAAAAAGTCCTGATTTGCCAACGGAAATGGCTCTCCAGAAATGTTCCTGCCACATCGTCCTTCTTGACGTAGTTCATCACGATGGCAATTATGGCGGTGATGCCGACAAAATAAGACGCTGCGTATAGGGCATAAATGACCGTGGTCAGCGTTTTTGCCGACTCTTCGTTTTCTGTGTTGACTATGTTATTCATTGCTATTTTCGCTTTTGTAAATTATTTTGTTGTATTACTGATACTGTGGAGAGAAAGATATTACACTGGCTTTTAATCTAGCGAAATTAATATCTGCATAGGTAGATAAACGCATACCTTTTTGACGTGGTGACTAAAATTGCACATCGGAGTTGAATCCGCCTTTTCATTTACCATTCAAGCCTTCAAACCCCATGATTACAAAATACCGTCCATTCGGTTTACTCCTGTTACTGCTCATTGCAATAGGCTGTAGCAAAACCATCACTCAAGCCCCGGATGTGACTTTCACCACCCTTACCGGCCAAAAAATCACGCTCAAAGATTTGCGCGGCAAGCCGGTTATTGTTACATTCTGGGCGACCGACTGCCCGTCCTGCATCCAGGAAATCCCCGACTTAATCGATCTTTATACGCAGTATCATGCATCGGGCCTGGAGATGATTGCCGTCGCCATGTATTACGACCCGCCGAATCATGTCGTCGAACTGACTAAAGCCAAGCAACTGCCCTACAATGTGGCGCTGGATTTGAAATCCGAATTCGCCCATGCGTTTGGCGGCGTGATGTTTACGCCCAGCACGTTTTTGATCGCCCCGGACGGCTCGGTGATCAAAAAAGAAATCGGCCTTTTTGACTTGGCAAACATGAAAACAACTATCGAATCACTACTCAAAGGCTAGCCCATGCTCTGGTTAAAAGCGTTACACCTGATTTTTATGGTCACCTGGTTTGCCGGTCTGTTTTACCTGCCGCGCCTGTATGTTTATCACGCAATGAGCACTGATGAGATCAGCAACGAACGCTTTAAGGTGATGGAGCGCAAGCTGTTCTTCGGTATTATGACGCCAGGGATGATAGCGACTTTCCTGTTCGGTATTTGGATGCTGACGGCTTACGACTGGGCTGTTTATGCCCATGCCGGGTGGCTGCATGCCAAGTTGGCACTGCTGGTATTGACGCTGATTTATCACTATTTTTGCTATCTGTGGCTGCTTGATTTTAAGCATGACCGCAATCGGCGCAGTCATGTTTTTTATCGCTGGATGAATGAAGTGCCGGTTTTGTTTCTGGTCGGCATCATCATTCTGGCGGTTGTTAAGCCTTTTTGATTCGATAAATGCTTTACAATATAACAGCCTCAAAAATATTGGCTACAAGCGGGAGATCAACACCATGCAAAACTTACAAATAAGCGACCAAGCCGCAAACCAGCTCCACGATATGGCTAAGCAAGAGCATGTTTCCAGCAATGATCTTATTGAACGGCTAATAAAAAAACACAGCGAAGCACTAACGAAACAACGCGAATTAAAAGCTTTTTTTACACCCTTCCAAAAGGATATGACCGGCTTTAGCTTTGATAGAGAAGATGCTAATGCCAGGTAAATTTGTTGATACCAATGTCGTTATTTACAGTTTCAGCCAAGATGAACACAAGCAAAGTACGGCATTAGCAATACTGGCAAAACAGCCGGTTATGTCGGTTCAGGTTTTGAGTGAAACCGCCAATATCATGAGGCGTAAATTAGGTTTTGATATTGCTGCCATCCGCACCGTTATTCATCGTATCGGCCAAGAATGCAGCACACTACAACCCATTAACTTAACCACGCTTAACGCCGCTTTCGATATAGCCGAGCGTTACGGATTTTCACATTACGATAGCTTAATTATTGCCGCTGCATTAGAAACCGAATGCACCACACTTTATTCAGAAGATATGCAGCACGGGCAGATTATTAATGAGCGGATAATTATCATTAATCCATTTTTATAGCCTAGCTTAACTTACTCAATATTTCAGAGAAAAACATGAATCTATCCGACTTCACCCTCAGCGCCTATATTCCCAGTCTTTCTGGTGGCTTATTGATTGGCTTAGCCGCAGCCCTGTTTGTGCTGCTTAATGGCCGGATTGCCGGTATCAGCGGGATTTTGGGCGGACTGCTCCAGGCCGACAAAGGGGATAAAATCTGGCGCGTGCTGTTTTTGCTCGGCATGGTCGCCGCGCCTTTTGTTTATCGAATGGCCTTTGCCCTGCCCGCTGTAACGATCGAAGCAGGAACCGCGCAATTGATCATCGCCGGGCTGCTGGTAGGCATCGGCACCCGCTATGCGTCCGGTTGCACCAGCGGCCACGGCGTCTGCGGCATTTCTCGCGGCTCGATACGCTCCATCGCCGCAACCTTAACCTTCATGATGGCGGGTTTTATTACCGTTTATCTGACTCGACATCTCATGGGGCTTTAATCATGTTGAATATGAATACCTTTTTCGTTGGTTTGTTATTGGGTCTAGGCTTGATTATCTCCGGCATGACCGACCCTGCGAAAGTCATCGCTTTTCTGGATTTAGCGGGCGATTGGAACCCGGCTTTAGCATTCGTGATGGGAGGCGCTATCCTGATTGGCACCGGCGCTTTTACTATCGCTAAAAAACGTCAGCGCAGCCTGTTGGGAGCGCCGATGCACCTACCCTCCGCAACCAAGCTGGATAAACGCTTGCTAATAGGTAGCTTGGTTTTTGGCGTTGGTTGGGGAATTGCCGGATTTTGCCCCGGCCCGGCGATTGTCAGTGCTGCCGCAGGGCAACCCAAAGCATGGATATTCGTTGCGGCGATGCTGGCCGGAATGGCTCTGTACAGCATAATTGAACAACGCGGAAGATGAGCTTCTCTTACTGTAGGGCGCACCGTGCGCTCATGAGCTCCCACGGCGCATCCTACTTTTGCAATAATCATCAGTCTATTGACGAACATCATGAATAATCGCCCCGTTGTGCTTTCATTTTCCGGTCATGACCCCAGCGGAGGCGCAGGGATTCAAGCCGACATTGAAACCTTGGTCAGCCATCGCTGCCATGCCGCCAGTGTCATCACGACCTTAACCGAGCAGGACACCCGGAATGTCAAAAAGCTGATTCCACAAAGCCCGGAAGCCATTATCAGCCAGGCCGAAACCTTATTGAACGACCTGCCGGTTAAGGCTTTTAAAATCGGTTTAATCGGCCATTACGAAACCGCCGCCGCCATACATTCGATATTAAAACAGCACCCGCACATTCCGGTGATCCTGGACCCGGTGCTGGCGGCAGGCGGCGGTGCCGAACTGTCAAGCAATCGACTCATTGCCGCTATTGTCGAGTTGCTACTGCCCTGCACTACCGTGTTAACGCCTAACAGCGAAGAAGCACGCAAACTGACAGGCTTAACCGACCTTAACGACTGCGGCCTAGCGTTGCTGGAACAAGGCTGCGACTATGTGCTGATCACCGGCAGCCATGAAGATACACCGTCGGTCAGCAACCAACTGTTCCACGATCATCGCTATTGGGAAACCTATACCTGGGACAGATTGCCGTTCAGCTATCACGGCTCCGGCTGTACACTGGCTTCGAGTATTGCCGCATTGATAGCGCATGGTCTGGAGCCTTTGCAAGCGGTCATGGAAGCTCAGGAATTCACCTGGAATTCATTAAATGACGCTTACCAACCGGGCAAAGGCCAGCATATTCCCAATCGATTTTTCTGGATGGATGAAGACTGATGCAATTCCCTGTCAGCGGGCTTTACGCAATCACCCAAACCGAAAACAAATCCGGCGATGTCATTATCAACGAAGTTGCAGCAGCCATTAAAGGCGGCGCGGTCATCGTGCAATATCGGGACAAAAACCCACTAGACGCAGCCTTTCTTGCCCGTGAACTGGTTAAAATCTGCCATCAACATAACGTCCTTTTGCTGATCAACGATGACATCGAACTTGCGGCGCTGGTCGGCGCTGACGGCGTCCACCTCGGACGGGAAGACGGCGCAATAACCCAGGCCAAACAACGTTTGGGAAGCGACGCCATTATCGGCGTTTCCTGTTATAACTCTGTGGATCACGCCTTAGCCGCCCAAGCACAAGGCGCGACTTATGCGGCTTTCGGGCGGTTTTTTCCATCCTCGTCAAAACCACTGGCAGCGCCGGCCCATCTTGAAACATTACGCCAAGCAAAGCTCGCGCTGACCATCCCCATTGTCGCCATCGGCGGCATTCTGCCGGACAATGGCGCACAGTTGCTTACAGCAGGAGCCGATTTACTGGCGGTCATCGGCGGGATATTCGACCATCAGCCGGAACAATCGGCTCGGGCTTATCAGACCTTATTCGATCATTAAGGTGATTTCCTGCAAAAAACACACCCAACTGACTGGTCTTTTTGCCCATCTACTGCGTTGCAAAAATAGCCGAGGTCGGGTTAGCGTAGCGTAACCCGACATTTTTGGCTAAATACCACGATAGTACCCTCCCTTAGAGCCATGACCGGTTGCGGGCAACGATACCGACTGCGGCAATCTTTGATAAAGCGCCACCGGATTTCCATCCAAGGCTGTAAGCGCTTGCTTTAGTGCTTTTGGGTCAAATTCAGGCAGGTTCTGCGCCGCATCGGTTCCAGACCGATTTACGGCATTGGCAATACCATTGGCTTTTTGAATAAGCTTTAACGCCACATCAAGCTTCTGCTCCGGTGTTGTTTCCTCTCCTTCCAAATCGGGATGCGCTTCTATGTAAAGCGTATCGTCCAACCAGCCAACCTTGATCGGTTGTTTGACCATATAGACCGGCGTTCCTACCGGAACCGAATTATACAAAGCCTCAATATCTTCAGGATACATCCGCACACAGCCATGCGTTATCTGCATACCGATGCCGTAAATCTTATCAATATCGGTGCCGTGTATCAGATAGCCCCCGGGAACGGCCAGATGCAGCATGTATGCACCCAAAGGATTATGCGGACCCGGCGGAACGACAGCCGGCAGCGGATCGCCATTTGCCGCATGTTCGCGTCTTATTGATTCCGGCGGATGCCATGCCGGATCTTTAACTTTTTGCACAATGCTGGTTTTACCCAGAGGCGTTTTCCAGTCCTGCCTGCCTATGCCATGAGCATAGGACATCACTTGCTGCACCATCCCTTTTTTAGTCGGCGGATAATAATACATGCGGTATTCGGCAATATTTAAGGTAATCCCTTCATGCGGCGTATCCGGCAGAATGCGTCTGTTGGCTAAACGCACAATCTCGTCCTTTTTGACATGCCAGCGGTCAACGTCCGGGTTCAAGCGCATTATTTCCGTTTGTCCCAGCAGAAAACGTCTCGCCACATCCGGCAAAGTCTCGCTTTGTTCCGCTCGGGTTAAAGGCACATCATCATGGAATTGAGTAATGACGCTATCATTGCTGTTTTCCGGCAATGTATAGGTTGTGGCGTTAGCAATAGCGCCGATAGCGGACAATAAAATCGCAACAGCAAACAGCGAATGGGCTTTCATTATGATATTTTTCTCAGGTTTATTAATGTGGATTTAAAACAACGGGTAAACCAGGACAGCTCCCCAAACAATAAAAACAACGCCTACTGCTCTGCAAATAAGCTTTGCTTCAACCGGCAGAATTTTTTCAGCTATAACCAGCAAGGTTATCAACGCCATGCCCAACAGGTTCATCACACCCACGGCAAACATAATCAGCATTTGCGCCCAACAGCAACCCAAACAGTTTGCCCCATGCTTCAGCCCCATGGTAAATGCACCTGCCGGGCCATCCTGCCATTCATTTAACAAGAAACCCATCGGGGTTTTACAGTGCGTCAAACAGGCATCCTTAATCGGCATAAACTGATAGAAGCCCGCTAAAAACAAAATACCGGCGGCCAATAATGAGTTTTGATTATCCATCATCGGCGATAGCCAAGCCATGCCATGCATTTGCCATTGCAGCAGTGTTAATACGCAACTGAATAACAGCCATATTCCCAGATAGGCCGAAATGAACAGGCTAGTCAATTTATAGACTGCTTTGTTTTGTTGCCGACAAACCCTGGCAAAAGCCAGAATCATCGGAATGGCGGAAGGCAGCATCATGGCCGCCATCATCACCGCCCACATAAAATAAACCAAGGCGAAGTCGATAAAGCACCATTCCGATAGCTCTGATGGCGGCATCCACATGCTCGACATCGGTTGGGACGCCATTTGCCCGCGCTGGTAAAACAGATAGCCCCACGCAGCAAAAATCACTGCCAATACGGTTGCCAGGATAGAAGTCCGAGAGTTAAACCAGCCCATTACGGCTGGTAAGTAAATGCTGAAAAATAACCGTTGCGCTCGGAAAACTGCCAGTTTTTATCGTAATCCTGATAGCGATAATTTTTTGATTTGGCGACAATTGTGGGATGACTTGTCACCACGCACAAGGGCGGATTGTTGATGGTTGCCTGTCCGCCGGTTATGCCCTGGATACTTTCAATCTCAGCTTGGGCTATATCGGGTATAGTCAAATATCGACTATTGCCCTGCTCCCGATAGTCAATTTTCACTTTTTTCACGCCCAACACTTCACCGACAAAGCTCATCAAGATAGCAGGGTGTCCGCCTTGTTGGCCGCTAAAGATTTGCACAATCGCTTCAACCTGGCTGTCATCGGCACGCTCGTCAACATACAAAGCCGCTTGCCAGTTGCCGTCTTTCATGTGCCCCGGCGAATAACAGGCCATCGCAACATTCAAACCATCCAGCGCTTGATCACCCAGATGGCCTTGATCGATATGCCATGCCACCAACAGCTTGCAATCGCCTTCTGTGGGCGGTTGCAGCCATACGCAAGGACAGGCGGTTTCGCAGTTGCAGGTTTCAAAATAACTACCGTGCAATTTCCAGTTTTTAGTTTCCGACATACTACCTCCTAAAACGGTTCTTTAAACGGCCTCAAATCCAGCTCATGAGTCCATGCACTGGGGTGTTGTTTGTGGATAGCCCAATAGGTTTCGGCGATGGCTTCCAGCTGCAACAAGCCGTCCTTGCCTTTGGCTTTAACATAGTCCGGGAACTGATTTTCAGCCCGTTCGCCATCAATCACACCGTCAATAATGGTATGCACCACATGAATACCTTGCGGCGAAAATTCACGCGCCATGCCTTGCGCCAATGCCCTTAAAGCGGCTTTCGCGGCTGCAAATGCAGTGAACGGCGGCTTTGCTCTTAGTGATGCGGTTGCACCAGTAAAAAACAGCGTTCCCTTTTGTTCGTCCTTCATTGCATTAATCGCTTCCTTGCCGAAAAAAAACGCGCCCAAGCAATTTTGCTGCCAAAGCCTGGTAAAGGTTTCCGCATTCATTTCCAGCAAAGGCGCTGGAATATTGCTGTCTACATTGTAGGCAGCAATATCAATACTATAGCCATCCAATTGGGCTATTTTGAATAAATGCGCCACATCGCGTTCAACGGTTGCATCGGCCAGTACCGTGCTGACTGAGCCGCCTCTTTGTCGGATTCTTTCCGCTACTTGTTGAAGCTTATCTTCACTTCGTCCGGCGATATAAACGTGCAACCCTTTAGCTGCAAAATATTTGGCAAGTGTAGCCCCCAAACCCCGCTCCGGGCCAACCCCGATAATAACGGCTGCACCTATTTTCTCCATATTTAATTTCCAGATTCAACTTCGTTTATAAGGATTAGCGGACAAGGTGAAAGGCTCTCTTATTACGCCTTTCGCCTTGTACCTTATTTTATTTCCTGCCGAATATCAGCGAGAAATTATTGGCAGGCATATTGATTTGCTCCCTTAATTCCAGACCATGGCTGGCTGCTGCCTTTTTCAGGTCGGCAACATCTTTTAAACCCCATTCCGAAACACCGGCGGAACTCAAAGTTTCATGAAACTCTTTATTGGAATCGGTGGTGAATGTGCCTTCTACCTGAAACGGGCCGTAAATCAGCAAAAAACCATCGTCATCCAGTAAATGTGCTGCACATTTCATCATGCCATCGGCAATTGAAATGGGTGCTACCTGAAAAATATTGATACAGAAAATGGCCGCAAATGAACGTGGTTTGCCTGCATTAAACCAAGTTTCAGGATTGGTTAAATCCAGATGAACGGGATCGGCAATATTATCGTTCTTGTGATCAATTGACAGCTTCTTGATATTATCAAAAACTTCCTGGTCTTTATCGGAAGGATGAAAATGCAAATGCTCGAAATGCGGCGCAAAGTAATTGATGTGCATGCCGCTACCGCTGGCGAGTTCCAATACATTTGCCGGATCCTTAGGCAGCTTTTCTTTTAATACACCTAAAAGCGGTTCACGATTACGGTTTCCGGCCCAGGCAACATATTCGCTTAAGGGATGTGGATCTAAAGGTGGTTTATCTTGGTTCATTATTAACTCCTCATTGTTAGTTACAGTTCAATAACCGCAAGTGTTGTGCCAGCAAATAAAAATAATATTTTATATTAATTTCAATAAGTTGCTAATTAAGTATTGCCATATTAGCGAAGTTATACTTCAATTTATGAAAATTTGTTTCACAGTCAGCGCATGAACACTGATCCTCTTTCCGATTTAACACCCATTTTATTTTTTGCAAAGCTTTATTCTCGAGCTGATGCATGCTAGTGAACAACAGAGATAAAAGCACCGTGATTCGTTTCAGCATTTCTCACTTATAAACATTATGTGTGACTCAAGTCAGGCAGACTTCTAAACCACATCACAAAATTGATGGCATTTAAGAATGCGGGCGACACCCACACCCAGCTCCGTGTATGTGTTTTTGCTGGCTCGGTTTCGGCTGCAGCGAGCGCATTGCCAAATCACGACCGCGCGCCATATGCCCCTGTATCCCGGGAGGAAAAAGGATCACTTTTTCGGTCGCACCCCCGCATAGTGGGCAGACCGGATTGGGTGCGTTGATTGCATGGCGTACCTCGAATTGCCGCTTGCATTGAGTACATTGATTATCATAAGTTGGCATCTGGAACTCCACTGTAGGCTGGTGCGTTTCTAGGAAACGCCAAAATGTGGACGCCTGTACATCAGCCGCCCACGTTTTCGAGTTTTCTCTTGGGGCTTTTAGCTCCAACGAGGCGGTTGCTTCCCCTTGACGCCAAATGGGGCTGAGGTAGCATCGGTTCTTGCTCGTTTTTCAGGGTCTCGGGTAGGCGCTCTCAACCGGCGCGTCTCAACCTCCCAAATCCAACCGCTGACGACCACATCCTTGGGAATGAGGGGATGATTTTTGAACACCTCTATTGTTTTCATACAGGTTTCGTCCACATCGTCCATCATCCCTATCCACTTGGCGAAAGCACCTTTCTCCAGTTTTAGTTCCGGCAACGTCGGGTCCATCGCTATATTGTCCGTATCAATCCCCTTGTCACGTAACATCTTTTCCAGATCGGTCGCATTTGCAGACAACATACCGCATTGCGTATGCTGCACGATAACGATTTCCTTGGTGCCAAAGAAATTACAAGTCAGCATCGCCGAACGAATTGCATCGTCGGTGACGATTCCTCCGGCATTGCGGAAGCAGTGTGCATCCCCACCGCCGGCAGGTGTGTCTACGTGAATGCCGAGCGCCTCATCGACCGGCAGGCGCTCATCCATACAGGCAAGTACCCACAAGTTTCGGTTATTATGCCCATCCGGCCCATAGCGGCGGCGTTGTGCCCAGAGGTCATATGCAGCGACGCGTGTGCTAAGTTGCTCTTTGAGTGTGTTCATTTTGAGTCTCCTCGTTAAAAGGTTACAACATTAAAACTCTTGATCGATATACTTTCTTAGGTATCTTCTCAAGGGGTTCATAACGGATATTTTACCCGCACACCTGATTATGTTTAGATGCAAGCAAATTAGGAGCAAATGCTATGCCACTCAATAAAAATAATATTTTTTACAAATTACAATAAGTTGACTATTAAGTGTTGCTTCACTAGTGAAGTTATGCTTCAATTATGGAAAAATTACTTCACAATTAGCCTATGAACAATAATCCTCTTTCCGATGTAACCCCGGTTTTCTTTCTGCAAACCTTTATTCTTGAGCTGATGCATGCCAGTGAACAACAGGGACAAAAGCACTGTGAGCAATTGCTTGAACACATAGCAAAAACTGCCGGATGTTTTTTTGAAGAAACTTATCGGGAAGAAACTCATAAAAGCGAACTGCTTGACAAAGAAAGCTATACCGAACTGATCCTCGGCCTTAAAAATAATATTGGCGGTCAATTCTCACTGGCATCCAGCGACGAGGATTGCATTACCGTCACCAATACACGCTGTCCTTTTGGTGACCGGGTGACCAACTTTCCCGAATTGTGCCGAATGACATCCAGCGTCTTTGGCGGCATTGCCGCCAGAAATTTCGGCTATGCCAAAGTGGAAATCAAACAAAGCATTGCTCGTCACGACGGCAAGTGCGAAGTTTGCATCTACACCAATCCGAACGCGGCAAAAGGCCGTCCGGGCATGGAGTACACCGACACCACCCCCGTTAAGGAAATGCAGGATATTAATGAGTTGCACTCGCGCATTGAACAGAGCATGCAACAGATCTGGCGCAAACAAAGCAAGCGGCCGGCAAAAAAACACCAGCCTCCGGCGATTATTGCCAAATCACCGGCCATGCAGAAAATCCTGCAATCCATAGAAGTCATCGCACCGACCTTGGCAACAGTGCTGATTCACGGTCAAACAGGCGTTGGCAAGGAACTGATTGCCCGCGCCATACATGCAATGAGCGACCGCTGCAATAAACCCTTCATCCCGATTAACTGCGGCGCCATTCCTGAAAGCTTGATTGAGAGTGCGCTGTTCGGACATGAAAAAGGTGCGTTCACCGGAGCCATCGAAGTGCATCAAGGTTATTTTGAACGGGCTGAAGGCGGAACCTTGTTTCTGGATGAAGTCGATTCACTGTCCCCTGCCGCACAAACCCGGTTGCTTCGCGTACTTCAGGAAGGTGAACTGGAAAGAGTTGGCGGCAAGCAAACCTTGTCGGTTGACCTGAGAATAATCTCCGCAACCAACAACAATCTGGAAGAATTGATTAAGCAGGGGCTGTTTCGCAATGACCTGTATTACCGCATCAATGTGGTTCGATTAAGCATTCCGCCGCTGACCGAACGCCAAGAAGATTTACCTTATCTTGTGCAACTGATCGTGCAGCGCCTGAGCAAGAAATACAACAAAACCGTTGAATCGGTCAGCCGTGAAGTCATGCAAAAAATTCGCGCTTATCCGTGGCCGGGCAATGTCCGCGAACTGGAAAACATTCTTGAACGCAGTATTTTATTTACCACCGGAGAAGAAATGACCCAGCTGGATTTGGAGTTTTCAGTTACCTCAAACAACCCCGAGCAATGGAAAGACATCAAGGAATACGCCATCGCCAAAGCCGAACGAACGTTTCTTGAAAGCTCTTTAAAGCAGCATCAAGGCGATATAAAGAAAACGGCGGAAGATATGGAAATCACCTCGCGCGCCGTCTACACCAAACTGAAAAAACATGAGATTAATTTAGCAGATTATCGCAGAACTTAACCGGCGATGATGGATAAGCCGAAGCAAGTCACAGGGTGGTTAAAAGGCTCCACACATCATGAATGTCAAGTAGGTTAAGCCCTTAAATTTGCTTTATCAAAGCAAGCCCTTATAATCATTTCTGCTTTCAGGTTCCAGAGGGTTATTCAGACCTAATGGTTAAACGGGAAGTCGGTAAGGTTTACGCCAAATCCGACGCTGCCCCCGCAACGGTAATTAAGTAAAAGTTTCATCAAGATGCCACTGTGTTCACGCATGGGAAGGTGATGATTCAGGCTAACGCCACTTATAAGCCCGGAGACCGGCCCGAAAGTTAAATTCGGTACAGCGGAGGGCTGTCTACGAAAGTGACAGTGCAGCCTCGCGTTCGCTCATCTCTCGTTTTCCTTTGTCCTCTGTTGTGTAAATCAACCTTGCGCGGGCGGCGCTGAGAGGACACACATGCAAAAATTCATCTTTAGCTTATTATTACTTGCCTGGCTTAATGCCCAGGCACAACCAGTCAAAAACCAATCCGATGTCATCAATCTGGACACCCTCGAAGTTACCGGCAAAGCGGCTGCCGATAACGGACGCGCCAGCGACTTATTAGGCGTTACGACATCCGCCTCGCAAGGCGTGGTCAGTCAAGCGGATTTGGCTTACCGGCCATTATCGCGATCCGGCGAATTGGTCGAAGTCGTACCCGGCACGTTGGCGACCCAGCACAGCGGCTCTGGCAAAGCCAACCAATTTTACCTGCGCGGTTTTAACCTGGATCACGGCACCGATTTTTCGGTGCTGGTGGACGGGGTGCCGATGAACATGCCCAGCCATGCTCATGGACAAGGCTATCTGGACTTGAACATCGTCATCCCAGAATTGGTGGACAAAATAGACTACGGCAAAGGGCCGTATTACGCCGAGGCAGGCGACTTTTCTTCTGCCGGTTATATGCGCATGCACACCCAGCGCAACATGGACAAAGGTTTGTTTAAATTGACCGGCGGCGAGTTTGGCTATTACCGCACAGTGTTGGCGGATTCCAAAAAAATCGGCACGGGCGATTTGCTGGCTGCTGGCGAATTCAACGCCTATAACGGCGTATGGCAGCAGCCGGAAGACTTGGGCAAATACAACGGCCTGTTGCGCTACAGCTTGGACAAACAGGATTGGGGCTTGTCCGTCAACGCCAAGGCTTATCACGCCAGCTGGAATGCGACCAACCAGATTCCCCAGCGGGCTATCGATAGCGGTGCGCTTGACCTGTACGGCAGCATGGATCCTTCCGACGGCGGCAACAGCAACCGTTACAGTCTGTCGAGCAACGTTTGGAGTCGGAGCGACAATTACAAAAACGACTTTAACGCCTACTTGGTTTATTACGACCTTGACCTTTATTCCAACGCGACCGGTTATCTGGACAACCCCGTGCAAGGCGACCAAATAAACCAAACCGAGCGCCGCGTGGTAACCGGCGGCAACGGCGAGCAAACCTGGTTTGCCAAATGGTTCGGCTTGGATGTTGATAACAGCTTAGGCTTGCAAGTCCGTCACGATGAAGTCATCGGTGCCGCGTTAAATCACAGCCAACAACGCCATATTTTTGCCACCGTGCGGCAGGACGATATTAGCGAAACCAGTGTGGCGGTCTACCTGAAAAACCAGATTCAGTGGCTGGAAAAATTTCGCAGCATTAGCGGCTTACGCGCCGACTTTTTGGACATTACCGTCAATAGCCGCACACTCGCCGCCAATTCAGGCCAACAAAATGGCGCATTGTTGAGCCCTAAACTGAGCCTAATTTTTGGCCCCTGGCTGGATAGCGAAGTGTTTGTTAATCTGGGTTACGGCCATCACTCTAATGACGCACGCGGTGCTACTTTAAAGGTCAACCCGAATAGCGGCGACCCTGCCGCTTCGGTCGATCCGTTGGTACAGTCTCGCGGCGGGGAAATCGGTGTACGCAACCAGTTTATTCCCGGTTTAAATTCAACGCTGGCTTTATGGTGGATGCAGATGAATTCCGAGTTGATTTTCGTCGGCGATGTGGGCAATACAGAACCCAGCGGAGCTAGCGAACGTCACGGCGTAGAATGGAGCAACTATTATCAGGTCAACGACAGCCTGACCCTGGATGCCGATCTGGCGCTGTCATCGGCGCGTTATGTCGGCGTACCGCGCGAAACCAACCATATCCCCAATTCGGTAGGACGGGTGATAAGCGCCGGAGCGGTCGTGCAACTACCGTATCGATTATTCACCACCTTACGCTTGCGCCACTTCGGCGAGATTCCGCTCAATGACACAGGCAACCTGACTGCTGGCGATACCACGCTGGTTAACTGGGGCGTTGGCTATCAACATAAGGACATGAAGCTTGAACTTGACGTGTTCAACCTGCTGGGTTCCACGGCTAGCGATACCGCCTACGCCTATCCGTCCCGTTTGCCGGGAGAAGCCGCCGCTGGCGTGGATGGCATACTCAGGCATCCGGTGGAGCCGCGCATGTTGAGGTTGACGGCTACGGTTAGGTTTTAGCTGGGCGTTTGCTGTATCTAGGGTTTAGGCTTATTATTGTACCTACCCCGTGCGTCCCGCAACGCTGGAGTGTTGCGGATTGAATTCCCACGCCGGAGCGTGGGAACTATAAAACATGAGGCTACAAATATGAAGGCAGCCCGGTAGGTCGGGCAACATCTTTTCGTTGCCCGACATTTTAGCATCCGAAGATGGAGCGGCGATGGTTAAGCCCAAAATCAGTCAGCCTATCGGGGCTTGGGAGTGTCGGGCATAAACAGTATGCCCGAACTGACCCTTTTTTTCTTATGTAGGGTACGCTGTGCGTACCGGATATTGGACGAGATTGATTTTAGCACGGTAAACCGTATTTTCGAGATCATGGTATGATACGTTAGGCTTTAAGGTACGCGCAGCGTACCCTACATGGATTTCTCTCGTTCCCACGCTCCCGCGTGGTGAATGCATACCTTTCTAAACCGCTAAATCCGTATGAATTCCAACGCAGAGCATTGGAACTAGAAAATAATGAATAAAGTGGGCGTAACGTTTCTTTTCTGTCTCGTGTTTTAGATTCAGGTTAAAGCCGCTTTATAGCCGCCTTATAGACTTGGTTACGTTCTCGTTTACCGACAGCAACGACAAGCACTTCAATTTCATCATCATAGACACGATAGACAAGCCTAAAACCAACACTACGCAATTTTATTTTGTAGCAATCACGCATACCACTTAACCGACTAGACTCCACTCTTGGTTGCTCAAGTCGTTCTTTAAGTTTTTTCTTGAACTGGATTTTTATAGTTGCGTCTAAATTGTTCCATTCTTTTTCCGCATCTTCAGAAATGCGAAGGCTATAAGTCATCTAGCGTTACCTTTCTTGATGGTTGACCTTCACGTTGTTTAACAATTTCGCCCAGCTCCATATCTTCTAGCTTATCCATCAGCTCTTCATACGCAGCCGCAGGCACAGCGTAAAATACGGGCTCGTTTCTATTGAGTATAGCGACAGGGAACCCACCACCCTGCTTCATTACCGACATGGGGTTTTTTTTAAGCTCAGAAATACCCGCGCTAACGTCAGCTAAAATTTGGTGCGTGCTCATAATAAACCCTTTTAAATATTGTTTAATAGGTCACACTGTAGCATAAGACGCTTTGTTAATGGCAATAAAAGGCTTATTTAATGCGACACACCATCACGCCGCAATACCTTTAAAAAAGTAAGCCACAATATCTTAATATCGAACCAAAATGATTGCTTCCGAACATACTCCACATCCAAAGCGACTTTCTGAGGAATAGGACATTCATCACGCCCATTGATTTGAGCCCAGCCCGTTAAACCCGGCACTAAGTCATGGACACCTTTTTTAGTTCGTAAAGCAATTAAATCATCCTGATTAAACAACGCAGGGCTCG
>JBCKWO010000028.1:0-24146 GCA_038922535.1 Methylobacter sp.
GTTTTGGTATAACCACGAAGAACACGAAGTTCGGCTGGATACGCACCGCGCACCTTTTTGAAGCTTAAACTGTTGCGGGGGTTGGATAATGGTATGCGGTGAATGCCCTGCGTCAGAGCAAGACCTTCCAAATGTAGGTGTGGAAAGATGGCGACTTAAAACGCATTCCGTATCCAGTCGATAGTGCCGTTGCCGGAAATGGCGATCACGTCAAAGCGGATGGGGCAGTCGGTTTTTCGGGAGGCGAGGTAAATATGCGTTGCCGCTATAATTTTGACTTGCTTGGCGCGGGTGACACTTTCTGCGGCGCTGCCGTATTTGTCGGTTTTGCGGAAGCGGACTTCGACGATAACCAGCGTTTGCTTGTCGGTCATGATCAAATCGAGTTCGCCCTGCTTGCAACGGAAATTCCGGCTTACCGGTTTGAGTCCTTTGTCGATCAAAAAGCGGTGGGCTTGTTCTTCGGCGCTTTCGCCGCGTATTAAATGCGCGGCTTTTTCCTTGAGCTTAGTAAACAGCATGGTCAACCGGGCGGGTCGGTTTTTGCTGTTGATCTGCGGTCGGCTCGACATTCCCGTACTTTTCAGTAATAAATCCGCTTATTTCAGGTTGTCCATTTGTGAGCTTGGCGCAGGTTAGTTCGCGCTTGATGCGTTGGTCGGCGGTCAGCGATAGCTTTCCGGTAGCGCCGGGATAGGGATTGGCGGCCAGGTCATCCAGACGGGTGGACAGGTGATAGACATCGATGCCCATCGCAATCAGGCGTAAATAAGCGCTGGGAAATTGCTTCCAGGTTTCTTTTAGCGCGTCCATGCCGAGTTTGCCTTGATAGGCTTTATTGAATAACCAAGGGATGTCGCAAAAAGTTATTTTATTCAAGTCGGCATCCAGCGACGCGTTGATTTGTCCGGTGTAAACGTTGGGCAGCGCATAAACCGGCAGGTCTCCGGCTTGATAAAACTGGAGCTGGGGGTTGATGGAACGCGCCTCGGCGCTGTAGGCGCTTAAAAATATCGCATCAGCGTCCTGCCGTCTTCTGGGCGTGTATTTTGCGGTGGGTATCAATTGAAGGATTTTACGGTAACGCTGTTCGCTTTCATCTAGGTTGAGCAGTTTTTGTATCGGTGCTGAAAAGTCGGGATCGATGGGGTTATAGGTCTGTGTTTCCAGGATCGCGCCGCCCTGCTTTTCCCATTCTTCGGTTAGATAATTGCCTGCGCGTTTGCCTGCCGCGTTTTCAGGGATCAGCACCAGTACGTTTTTATGATCGTCCGCGCTGGCCTTATCGGTGATTTGTTCGGTGTCGTCTAGCGGGCTGAGGCTAAACTGGTAGAGCCGGTTTTTTTGCAGGCCGGGGATGTGGTTCAATGCCAGCACCGGTACGGTGAATGCAACCGTATCGGCCAGGGTTTGCAGGCGTTCTTTGTCCAAGGGGCCTACAACCAGTTGCGCGCCCTCTGCGACAGCTTGGTTATATAAAGCTTGCGGCGTTGATTGTTGGCTGTCGTAAAAGCGGATGGCGGGTTTGCTTGTGTTGTCCGCATGGTTGTAAGCTGCCATAAAACCTGCGCGGATGGCTTTACCGGCCTGTGCAAAAGCGCCTGATTCCGGCAACAATAGCGCGATGGCTTTTGCCGGTAAGAGTGTATTATCCGATGCTTCTTGATGTCGATTTAAAAAGCTTAAGTCTGCAGGATGCGCTGGAAAGGTTGCGCGCCATTGGCTGATTTGAGCGTTAAAATCAGGCTGGTTACTATTTTTTAAGGTGTTAGCCAAAGACATCCAGCCTGCCAAGATGTCTGTTTGGTTGGTTTGCAAGGCGGTGTCGGGCAGTAGGCGTAATGCTTCGAGAATGGAGGCCTGATTTTTTTCGAGTTCAGCGGGAGACGTTATTAACGGGTGTAATTGAATTCTGGATTTGGCGCTGCCTAGCAGGTTGCCGGTCAACGAGTAGGCAAAGGCCTGCGATTGAAAGTATTTAATTTGATTGTCAGGATTGAGCCGTTGCGGCTGAATCAGCGCCAGACTGTCAATGGCTTGTTCGGCCTCGCCAAAGCTGAGCAGGATTTGGGTATAAAGCAGACCTAGCTGGGCGCGTTGCTCGGCTGACAGGTCGGCGGGATTGATCATCTCAGCCGCCCGTTTTGTATTATCGCCATCGCCAGCTTGAATTAAGGAGTCGATGGCCTGAAAGCGTTGCCGGTTTTGATCCGAAAACGATGGTGTCCCGGAATGCGGGTATAATTCCACCCTTTGTTCCTGCTGGTCGTTGCTTACCAGCGGTTTTGTTATCAGCGCTTCTTGCTCGGGCAATGCATTGCGCGCAGGCGTAGATGTGCAGCCGGAAAAAAACAGTAGGCCGGGAAGCAGGGCGCAGATTAATGGCGGCTTGTAGTTGGGTCGCATCTTTAAATGAAGGGGTTCCAAATGAGTGCATCGAATGTCAAGTGAATGCGGCAAATTATACGTCGTTGCCACGCCGATAGGTAATTTAGCAGACATTAGTTTCAGGGCGGTTGAGCTATTGAAACAGGTCGATTTGATTGCGGCAGAAGATACCCGGCATGTAAAAATGTTGTTACAGCATTACGGCATCACCAATAAGTTGATCTCGTTGCATCAGCATAATGAAGATAGAGCCTCGGTTGGGTTGCTGGAAAAGCTGCGCGAAGGCTTGTCGATTGCGCTGGTTTCCGATGCGGGGACGCCGTTGTTGAGCGATCCTGGTATGCCGCTGGTGAAAATGGTCAAGGAGGCGGGGCTTGATGTTGTGCCGGTGCCGGGTGCTTGCGCGTTGATTGCGGCATTGTCGGCATCAGGATTGCCGGTCACTCAGTTTGCGTTCGAAGGCTTTTCGCCGCGCACCTCTTCTGCACGCTTAGCGTTTTTTAGCGAACGGTTAATGCGCCCAACAACTTGGGTGTTTTATGAGTCCAGTCATCGGATTCTGGCATCATTGCAGGATATGGCGGAAGTATTGCCGCTGGATCGGCAGATTGTTATTGCCAGGGAGCTGACCAAGCTGCACGAAACCATCGTCAAAGCCAGTCTGGCCGATATGCTTAAGTTGGTTGAGCAAGATGCGAATATGAGAAGAGGCGAGTTTGTGGTTATCGTCGATGGCGCGACCATCGACAAAAAAGAGCAAATCATCACTCCGGAGCAGGAAAAAATCCTGGCTGTGTTGTTGTCCGAATGCTCTATTAAGACGGCGGTTGCAATGGCGGTGGAGATTACCGGAGTCAGGAAGAAGCTGTTATACCAAGCCGCATTAGAGATGGATAAGGCGAAAGAAGCATAGCATTTCCGTTAATGCGGTTTAGGGTGTATTTGTGGCTTGAATGTTGCTCATAAAATGCGATGTGCATGGCGTATTGCGGTGGATATGTGGTACACTGAGCGTTGAAAGAGTCGGCTGAGCAGTCGCTGTTTTATCGTAAGATAAGATGGAGGAAAGTCCGGGCTCCACTGGGCAGGGTGCCAGGTAACGCCTGGGAGGCGTGAGCCTACGGAAAGTGCCGCAGAAAATATACCGCCTGTCACTTGTGACCGGTAAGGGTGAAAAGGTGCGGTAAGAGCGCACCGCGCAACTGGTAACAGGAGTGGCATGGTAAACCCCACCCGGAGCAAGATCAAATAGAGGGACAGACGCGTGGCCCGCGCGGTTCCTGGGTAGATTGCTTGAGCTGCAGGGTGACTTGCAGCCTAGATGAATGACTGTTCTCGACAAAACCCGGCTTATAGGCCGACTCTTTCTTCTTTCTTCTTTCTTCTTTCTTCTTTCTTCCGAGCATTTTCTGTTCGGTATTCGTTACGTCGCCAAAAGCGCAAAAATTGTCTGGTAATTATTGCGGCAGTATCCTTGATTCACATCTCATTTTTATCAAAAAAGCTGGAAATTTTCGGCAGCTTAATACTTAAAGTACTTTCTCACTAAGGCTGCACATTTTGTTGATACAAAATGGGAATTATTTTGTCTTTTTTTCTGTAGCCGTATTTTATCCTGATTGTAATGTAAGTCATTGTCGAAAAAGAAAGAATCTAAATGAAATCATCCTTGACTAGGCGTTATTTGAAATCTATAGTGGACAAAAGTGGGAAGAAGTGGAAAAAAAGGGTTTTTTTGGGAGTCGGGGGTAAATCTTGTTTCGAGGCATTAGTTCAATCAATTTAGACGGCAAAGGGCGTCTTGCAATTCCTACCCGTTACCGGGAGGAGTTGCAGGATTGTTGCGAGTGCCAGATGGTTGTGACGGTCGCTGTCAATGAGCGGTGTGTCGGCGAGAATGGCTGCTTGTGGCTGTATCCGATGCCGGAATGGGAAAAACTTGAACAAACAATCAGTAAATTACCCACGTTAAATAAAATGGCCGGCAAGTTAAGGCGGTTTGTTATCGGCAATGCATCTGAATGTGAAATGGATGGACAGGGTCGATTGTTACTGCCAGAAAAATTGAGAACATTTGCCAATGTGGACAAGAAAATTGTCTTGATCGGTCAGCTCAATAAATTTGAACTTTGGAATGAAGAGGCCTGGGGTGCAAAGGAAAGCGAATGGCTGGATGGTGACGATAATGAAGGGTTGGAAGAGTTAGGCTCATTATCTTTTTAATACGGGAGATTTGTTAGTGGAACATTTGCCCGTTATGTTTGCAGAAGCTTTGCAGCAGTTGGCTATTAAAGAAGACGGTGTTTATCTGGACTGTACGTTCGGTCGCGGTGGGCATAGTCAAGGGATTTTGGATTTACTGGGACCGTCCGGGCGGTTGCTGGCCTTTGACCGGGACTTGGATGCGATTAACTCCGATTATGCGCAGGCCATGCTTGAAGATGAACGGTTTACGTTAAAACATACCCCTTTTTCCGAGCTGGAAAATATAGTCGCCAGTGAAGGTTTGGCGGGAAAAGTTGACGGTATTTTGATGGACTTGGGCGTGTCATCACCCCAGCTGGATAATCCAGAAAGAGGCTTTAGCTTTTTGCGCGATGGGCCGTTGGATATGCGGATGGATGGCAACGCAGGGGTTACGGCGGAACAGTGGTTGTCCAGCGTTGATGAGAAGGATCTGGTTAAGGTTTTATTTGAATATGGCGAGGAGCGGTTTGCGCGGCGTATAGCTCACGCGGTTATTGAAAGAAGAGCCGAAGCGCCCATTACCACAACCCGAGAGCTGGCAAAGCTTATTGAAGATGTGGTGCCGATAAAAGAGAAGCACAAGCATCCGGCAACCCGTAGTTTTCAGGCTATCCGTATCGAAATTAATAGTGAGCTGGATGAATTAAAGACGGCTTTGCAACAGTCTGCGCGAATTTTGAAACCAGGTGGACGCTTGGTGGTTATTTCTTTTCATTCATTGGAAGACCGAATCGTTAAGCGTTTTATCAGGGCGGAGTCGGGCGCTAAATATAATCCGGGCAAATTGCCAATTAAAGAAGTCGATATAGCTAAGGGTATCTTGAAAAAACTAGGTAAAGCGCTAAAAGCAATGCAGCAGGAAATTGCTCAAAATCCAAGGGCGCGTAGCGCAATCATGCGGGTAGCCGAGAGAGTTTAAGTGGCAGCGATCCGTAATATAGGGATGGGACTATTGATAGTGGCGTTGTTGGTATCCGCGTTGACCGTAATTTACAGTAAATACCAGTCGCGATTAATTTTTATCGAGATCCAAAAGCAGGAAAGAGCGTTGGATCAATATGAAGTGGAATGGGGTCAGTTGCAATTGGAGCTGACAACTTTGGCAGAACAAAATCGGGTAGAACAAGTGGCGAGGGAACAATTGAAGCTGGTTATGCCGTTACGGGAAAAAATCATTTATATAAAGCTGTAAATGAACCATTTTCAAGGCAGGAATAAGTCAAGTAAGCCAGTCGGTCGCATCGGTTTCATACTGATTGCGACACATCCACCATCCCCTTCGGCTGCGCTCAGGACAGGCCTGGCGGTTGGTAATTTTTCAGGGAGGTCGCATCGGTTCCCTACCGATAGCGACACTTCCGCCATCCATGGCAGTCGAAGGAAAATAATAGTCATTTTTATAATGACTTGTATGGCGGTATTGGTTTGTCGCGCTGTTGATTTACAGGTATTGAATAAACAGTTTCTTAAAGAGCAGGGTGATATGCGTCATGTCAGTGATGTGCCGGTTTCGGCATATCGAGGCATGATAAAAGATAGAAATGGTGCGCCGCTGGCAATCAGTACGCCGGTCGAGTCCATTTGGATGAATCCGCGAGAGGTTGAGCCGAACAAAGAAAGTGAGCTAGAGAAAGCTGAGCTTTTGTTGCATTTGCCGAAAGGAAAGCTCACGGAATTAATTAACAGCGATTCTCATAGGCAGTTTGCTTATATGGCTCGCCAAGTTAGCCCGGTGATTGCTGATCAGGTTAAGGCATTGAAGCTTGCAGGAGTTTATTTCGAACGTGAATTTAAGCGTTTTTATCCGGCAGGCGAGGTTTCCGCGCACTTAGTTGGTTTTACCGATATTGATGATATGGGTCAGGCGGGGCTTGAATTAGGATATGAAAAATCATTAAAAGGCATTTCAGGCAGTAAGCGGGTTATCAGGGATGGACAGCGCCGCATTATTGAAGATGTGGAGAATATAAAAGAGCCGGTTGCAGGCAGGAATTTGGAGTTAAGCATTGACCAGCGTATCCAGTATCTGGCGTACCGGGAATTGCAGTTGGCGGTCAATCTTCACAAGGCAAAGTCGGCGGCACTGGTGGTGTTGGATGCAAAGAGCGGGGAAATTCTGGCGGCGGTGAATCAGCCGTCATTTAACCCGAATAGCAGAAAGAGTTTAAAGGAAAGCCTGTACAGGAATCGATCATTAACCGATGTATTCGAGCCGGGATCAACGGTCAAGCCATTTGTTGTCGCAGCTGCTTTGGATGGGGGATATGTCAAGCCAAATGATGTTTTTGAAACCCACGGGTTTTATCAGGTTGGGAGGCATGTAGTTAAGGACGTGCACAATTACGGAACACTGGATTTGACCGGCGTACTGAAAAAATCCAGCAATGTTGCGGTCAGTCAGATAGCATTGAGAATGCCGCCGGAATATTTCTGGGGGATTTATCACAAGTTGGGTTTTGGTGTTGCAGCAGGTTCGGGCTTTCCTGGCGAAGCCAGTGGCAGCTTGCTCGATTATCAAAGCTGGCACGAATTCGATAGAGCGACGTTGTCCTTCGGTTATGGCGTCAGTACATCGGCATTGCAGCTGGCAAGAGCCTATACGGCCTTAGCGGATAACGGTATTTTGCACTCGGTCAGCTTGTTAAAGCGGGATGAAGATGTTGATCAGCAACGGGTGTTTTCAAGCAAGACAGCCAAGAGAGTCAGAGCCATGATGGAAACCGTACTGATGAAAGATGGCACCGCATATGAGGCTAGAGTTGATGGCTATAGTGCCGCCGGTAAAACCGGTACGGTAAAAAAAGCCGGTGCGGGCGGATACACAGAGAAAAGTTATTTTTCTGTTTTTGCAGGTATGGCACCGGCAAGGAATCCTCGCTTGATTATCGTGGTCATGGTTGATGAGCCTTCAGCGGGGCAATACTACGGCGGGATCGTTTCAGCTCCGGTATTTTCCAAGGTGATGGCGGGAGCCTTGAGGGTGTTGGAGGTAGCTCCCGATCAACAGGACAATATGCCCATCTTGCTGACACGGCAAAGCAAATAACATGGCGACGGTGTAGCGGTATGGTGCAACTGAAAGATTTATTAAACGGGCTGGCTTCGCCTACAGGACGTAGGCGAGGGGCGTTAGCAGGAGCGGAAGCTTCGTTTTCGGATCAGGGTGATATGCCGATCACCGGCTTGGTTTTGGATAGTCGGACGGTGGTTCGCGGCGATGCATTTGTGGCTTTGGCAGGTGCTAAGCAGCATGGCTTGGCGCATATTGAACAGGCTGTTGCTAATGGAGCTTGTGCGGTCATTTTTGATCCGGCCGGGAATGGCCAACAGCTGGCAGAGACTTTACGATACGACGTGTCCTCGCTGGTGCCGATGATCGAAGTGGATAATCTGGGCTTAAAGTTGGGTGAGCTGGCTGCGCGTTTTTACGGCGATCCATCCCGATTCATGACGGTGATCGGCATTACCGGCACGAACGGCAAAACATCGTGCAGCCAGTTTTTGAGCCAGATGTTGGATGACTGCGGAATTATAGGGACGCTCGGTTGGGGGCAGTGGGGCAAACTGAATAAGACGCTGAACACCACGCCCGATGCGCTGGCAATTCAGCTTATACTGGCTGAATTGTTAAAGGATAAAAAGCATACCGTGGCGATGGAAGTCTCCTCGCACGGTTTGGAGCAAGGCCGGGTCAATGGCGTGACTTTTAAAGGCGCGGTATTTACCAATATCAGCCGTGACCACTTGGATTATCACGGCACCATGGAAGCGTATGTACAGGCCAAGCTTGCCCTTTTAAGCAAGCCGGGTTTGGCTTTTGCGGTGGTGAATTTGGATGATGCGTACAGCGAGCAGATTATTGCCGCCGTACCCGAATCGGTGCAGTTATGGGGTTTTACGGCTAAGGGAAAAATAGCCAATTTAGGTGATTGTGTTAGTGCGGTCAACATACTGAATAAAACGGATGGCATCGAGTTTGATGTGCGTTGGCGGAACCAACAACAGCAGATCAAGGTGCCGCTCTATGGCGATTTTAATGTTGAGAATGTCCTGGCCGTTTTGTCCGTCATGCTGGCTATGGAGTTGCCGTTGAAGACGGCGGCTGAAAAACTAAGTTTGTTGCAGCCGGTTGATGGCCGCATGGAATGTTTTGGGGGGAAGATCGATCCATTAGTTTTTGTGGATTATGCGCATACCCCCGATGCGTTGGATAAGGTTTTATCTAGTCTGCGCAAGCATTGTAAGCAGGCTTTATGGGTGGTCTTCGGCTGCGGCGGCAATAGAGATAAAGGCAAGCGCCCGCAAATGGGGAAAATTGCCGAGCACTGGGCGGATCATGTGGTGATTACCGATGACAACCCGCGTGACGAGAATGGGCTGGATATAGTCAACGATATTTTGGCCGGTTGCGCGACCGCCAGGGATGGTGGAAGTGTCGCAACCGGTAGGGAACCGGTGCGACTGGCTAAGGTTGAAGTCATTCAAAACAGAGAACAGGCGATACAAAAAGTGATAGCGAGCGCAGCCAAAAACGATTGCATAGTGATTGCGGGTAAAGGCCATGAGCAATACCAGGAAAGCAATGGCGTGTGCATACCTTTCAGCGACAGGCAGGTTGTAATCGATGCATTGAACAGGCGCAATAGATGAATATGCTGTTAAGCGAAATTGCAGCCTGTGTGCAGGGAAAGTGGGTCGGGGAAGATGTCGTTATCTCGTCGGTCAGCATAGATACACGGGCGATAAAGCCGGGACAGCTGTATGTGGCGATTAAAGGCCAACACTTCGATGGCAATGAATTTGTCAGTGAGGCAGAACAAGCCGGAGCCATCGCGGCAATCGTGCATCAAGGTGTTACGGCGACAGTGCCGCATATCGTAGTTGGCGATACGCGGTTGGCATTGGCCGAGCTGTCGGGGGCTTGGCGGAAGAAAGCGGCAGTTTCCGTTATTGGTATTACCGGCAGCAACGGCAAAACTACGGTCAAGGAAATGGTGGCGGCGATATTGAGTGTGAATGCCAAAACGCTGTTTACGCAAGGCAACTTGAATAATGACATCGGGGTGCCTTTAACCTTGTTGCGATTGAACGAACAACACCGCTATGCCGTTATCGAGATGGGCGCGAACCATCCGGGTGAAATCGAATACACCAGCCATTATGCGCAGGCTGATGTTACGATCATTACCAACGCTGGAGCCGCGCATATAGAGGGTTTTGGCAGTGTAGACGGAGTCGCCAAAGCGAAAGTGGAAATCATCCAAACGCTTAAGCAGGACGGCGTGGCAGTTCTTAATCGCGATGACGATTACTTCGACTACTGGCAAACAGTGGCAGGAACAAGAAAGATCATATCGTTCGGATTGGATGGTCGGGCAAACGTGACGGCGCATTCGATTAAAACGGAAATTGTTGATCATGAATTCGCTACGATTTTTGAATTAGTGACCGTAGCAGGTGAGTTGACGGTAAGGCTAAAGCTGGCAGGTCGGCACAACGTGGTCAACGCCTTGGCAGCAACAGCAGCATGTTTGGCATTAGGCATAGAGCTGCAACAGATTAAACAGGGATTGGAAAAGGTAAGGCCGGTTACGGGACGATTGCAGTCGCTGGTAAGTCGTTTAGGCAACATCGTTATCGATGATACTTACAATGCCAATTCGGCTTCACTGAAAGCGGGGCTGGATGTGCTGGCTGACTGTGCCGATAAACGCTGGCTGGTTTTAGGCGCTTTTGGCGAGTTGGGGGCTGAGAGCCAAAAAATACATGAAGAAATGGCTGAGTTAATTAAATTAAGTGGTGTCGTGCGCCTCCTCGCTATAGGTTCAGATGCCAGAAATACCGTAAAGGTTTTTGGCAAAGGAGCTACTTTTTTTGATACCCAAGGTGAGTTAATAGAAGCGTTAAAGCAAGAGCTCAAAGGTGATGAAGCGATTTTGATTAAAGGATCCAGGGTTCAGTGCATGGAGAATGTAGTGGCAGCACTTGTTGAAAGCTTCCGCTCCAGCTCACGCCCCTTACCTACATCCCTGTAGGCATAACTTCAGGATATAAATAATGTTACTTTATTTTGCAGATTATTTGATGACTTTTGATGGCGGTTTCAGGGTATTCCATTATCTGACCTTCCGTGCGATTCTCGGCGCCTTAACCTCGCTGCTTATTTCTTTTGTTATCGGCCCAGTCATGATCAGGAAACTAAGCCGCAACAAAATCGGCCAAAGTATCCGCGAACTAGGCCCCCAATCGCATTACGAGAAAGCCGGTACGCCAACGATGGGCGGAACCTTGATATTAGTCGCAATAGCCTTCAGCACTTTGTTGTGGGCAGATCTGAGCAACCGCTACATTTGGGTTATTTTGCTGGTGACCCTGGGTTACGGCGTGATCGGTTTTATCGATGATTATAGAAAAGTCATCAAAGGTAACAGTGACGGTTTGTCGGCTAAAGCCAAATATTTCTGGCAATCGGTCATCGGCTTAATAGCGGCGGTTTTTTTGTATAAAACTGCAATATTGCCTGCGGAAACGCAATTGATCGTCCCTTTTTTTAAGGACTTTATGTTGGATATGGGCTGGATGTATATAGTTCTGACTTATTTTGTGATTGTCGGAACCAGCAACGCAGTCAACTTGACCGATGGCCTGGATGGACTGGCGATTATGCCGACCGTAATGGTTGCCACCGGCTTGGGGATATTTGCGTATCTATCTGGGCATGTGACTTTTTCGCAATATTTGGCGATACCCTACTTACCCAACGCCGGGGAGTTGATCGTATTTTGTGCGGCTTTGGTCGGTGCCGGATTAGGCTTTTTATGGTTTAACGCTTATCCCGCGATGGTGTTCATGGGCGATGTTGGTGCGCTGGCATTGGGTGCGGCTTTAGGTGTGTTGGCGGTGTTGGTCAGACAGGAAATCGTGTTGATGATTATGGGCGGCGTTTTTGTGATGGAAACGGTGTCGGTGATTATCCAGGTGGCCTCGTTCAAAATGACCGGGAAACGGGTGTTCCGCATGGCGCCGATACATCATCATTTTGAATTGAAAGGATGGCCTGAGCCTCGCGTTATCGTGCGGTTTTGGATTATTACCGTTATTTTAGTGTTGATCGGCTTGGCTACTTTGAAACTGAGATAAGAAATGGATAGTGCAGCAATTAGCGCATTGTTGAAAAAGAAGTTTGCGTTGGATCCGCAAACCGCCAAGATTTTGGTGGTGGGAATGGGCGATACGGGGATTTCAGTTGCGCATTATTTACAGAGTTTAAATTTTAAATTCGCCATTACCGATAGTCGTGACAAGCCACCGATGATGGAGCTGTTTTCAGAACAAATGCCCGATACCCCGGTCTTTACTGGAGGTTTTGATGAGGCTGCATTCAAGGTGGCGACGCACCTGGTTGTCAGTCCCGGCGTATCGCTGAATGAACCAGCGATTATTAAAGCCATTGCCAATGGCTCGCTTATCGTCAGCGATATTGATCTGTTTGCTTGTTCTGTCGATGTGCCTGTTGTCGCGATCACCGGTACCAACGGTAAAAGCACTGTGACAACTCTGCTGGGTGAAATGGCAAAAGAGGCCGGAATACGGGTGGGCGTGGGTGGAAATCTGGGTACGCCGGCTCTGGATTTATTGGTATTAGATGCGCAGCTCTATGTATTGGAGCTGTCGAGTTTTCAACTGGAGCGTACGTCAGCCCTGAATGCAGCGGCTGCGACAGTACTCAATATTAGCGCCGATCATCTGGATCGGCATGTTGATATAGCCGAATACGCGCGGCAAAAACAAAGAATTTTTAGGGGCGACGGCGTGATGATCATCAATGCCGATGACTCGGTAGTCTTAGCCATGGGAGATGATAGCAGGAAAACAGATAGCTTCTCAATTAGCAAGCCAGCCGATTTCTACATCGCCTACGAAGACGGTATGGAATGCCTAATGCACAACGACTCGTGCCTGATGCCGTTGGCCGAGTTGCGGCTTGAGGGCCGGCATAATGTGGCAAATGCGTTGGCGGCATTAGCCTTGGGTGTGGCCGTGGGCTTGAATGAACAAGTTATGTGCGATGCGCTGAGAAAATTTAAAGGGCTAAGCCACAGGATGCAGCGTGTCGCAGAAATACGCGGCGTTACCTGGGTCAATGATTCAAAAGCGACCAATATCGGTGCTTGTATCGCAGCTTTGCAGGGCACTACACGCAAGGTGATTCTTATTGCCGGTGGTGACGCAAAAGGCGCTGACATGAACGAGTTGATGCCTGCAATCAAAGAAAAAGCCAAAAGCGTAGTGTTGATGGGTAAGGATGCGGCGTTGATCAAGCAGGCCCTTAATGGTTGTGTCCCGGTTTATTCAGCAGACAATATGGCGCAAGCGGTAGAGATTGCCGCGAGTCTTGCCGATGTCGGCGAAAGCGTGTTGCTGTCTCCTGCGTGTGCCAGTCTTGATCAATATAAAAATTATCAGGATCGAGGTGATAAATTCAGTAAAGCGGTATTGGCTTTAGTGGATCGTCCTAGTGGTTCTGTGGCTGATTCATTATCCCCTTCAGCTGCGCTCAGGACAGGCATGGCGGTCATATGAAAGCGTCGTATGCACAGGGGGGGCGATTTCATTTTGATCCGGTTCTGCTTTCCGTGACCGCCGGTTTATTGCTGATCGGCTATGTGATGGTGGCATCCGCATCCTTACATCTGGGCATAAAAGTAGTCGGTGACGGTTTGTATTATCCGCTCAAGCAGTTAATGCATATAGGCTTGGGGTTGGTAAGCGGGGCGGGCGTGGCGGCAGTGCCAATGCGGGTCTGGGAAGCAAATGGCTCTCGGCTGTTTTTAGTAGGGTTGCTGTTACTGATCATGGTGCTGATCCCCGGCCTCGGCGTAAAGGTTAACGGCAGTGTGCGTTGGCTGTCATTAGGCGGATTGAGGATACAAGTATCTGAAGTGGTCAAGTTTTTCTCCGTCATTTACATGGCCGGGTATGTCAATCGACATCAGGATTCGGTGCAAAACTCGGCTTTCGGTTTGATCAAGCCATTGGGGCTGTTTTCGGCGGCCAGCGTTTTGCTGTTGCTGGAGCCGGATTTTGGTTCAGCGGTGATTATTTTAATGATAGCCATGGGCATCATGTTTTTAGCCGGGGCGAGGTTATTGCAATTCATCGTACTGCTGTCGGTTCTTGGCGTACTGGCAATGTTATTGGTGTATTTTTCACCGTATCGTCTGATCCGGGTTACCAGCTTTATGGATCCCTGGGCCGATCCGTTGAACAGTGGATTCCAATTGGTTCAGGCGCTTATTTCATTCGGGCGGGGGGAATGGTTGGGCGTGGGCTTGGGCAGCGGTATACAGAAATTATTTTATTTACCCGAAGCACACACAGATTTTTTATTTTCAGTGATAGCAGAAGAATTAGGTTTTCTGGGTGTGGTGACTGTGATCGGTTTATTTTCGTTGTTGGTCGGGCGTGCTTTTGCGATCGGTGTGGCCGCCGAGCAGGCAGGCCAACGGTTTTCTGCATTTATTGCTTATGGGCTGGGAATTTGGTTTGGCTTTCAGGCATTCGTCAATATGGGCGTCAATATGGGGATATTGCCAACCAAAGGTCTGACCTTGCCGTTGATGAGTTACGGCGGCGGCAGCATGATTATCATGTGCTGTGCGGTTGCGTTGTTATTTCGGGTGCAAAGCGAGACGGCTGAAATAAACGCCTCCAATCCCGCACGACGCCATTACCGGCGCCGTTTCAACGCAACGCCTGGGAATGAGTGATCCGTATGGCTAAGCGTATCGTCATTATGGCTGGAGGGACTGGCGGGCATGTGTTCCCTGCGCTGGCGGTGGCGCAAGAGCTGATAGAGAAAGGTTGGCAGGTCAGTTGGCTGGGAACGCAGAAAGGCCTGGAAGGCCGGGTGATTCCTGAGCAGGGCATAGCGATTGATTGGCTGTCGGTTACTGGTGTGCGCGGCAAGGGCTGGCTGTCGAAACTGACAGCCGTATTATTGCTGTTCAAAGCTTGTATGCAGGCATTGAAAATATTGCGGAAGCGCAAGCCAGATGTGGTGTTGGGCATGGGCGGATTTGTTGCAGGCCCTGGCGGATTGATGGCGAAGTTATTAGGCATACCGCTGATTATTCATGAGCAGAACCGGGTGCCGGGGACGACTAACCGATTGTTAGCGCGACTGGCAAACCAAGTATTGGAAGCCTTTCCAGGCAGCTTTAATAAAAAGGTAAATGCCAAATTTACCGGCAACCCGTTAAGAAAACAGTTTAAAGGATGTACTGAACACAGAGTGCATCCTGTGGGTGCGGAGATTAACATACTGGTCGTCGGCGGCAGTCAAGGCGCAAAGATATTGAATGAAGTGGTGCCGGGCACGCTTGCAGCCGTAGCTTCCAAGTCTAAGGTGCAGATAAAGCACCAAACCGGTACGGACATGCAACAGCAGGTCGAGAGTCGGTATAAAGCCTTAGGCGTGAAGGCGGAAGTTAATGCCTTTATTGAAGATATGGTGTCGGCTTATCAATGGGCGGATCTGGTGATTTGCAGGTCAGGCGCAATGACCGTCAGCGAAGTGGCGGCGGCCGGGGTTCCGGCTATTTTTATACCCTTGCCGAATGCGATAGACGATCATCAAACTGCCAATGCTCGATATTTGACCGATGCCGGTGCAGGACTGCTGTTGATGCAAAAAGATTTGAACGAAACAACGCTGCAAGAACATATAACAAAGGTAGTTAAGCAATTGGATGCAATGAGTAAAGCTGCAAAAGAAGTCGCACGCTTGGATGCGACGGAAATCGTTGCCGGTGTTTGCATAGCCGAGGCGAGATTATGAACAAGCCTAACAGTCAGATGCAGGCTCAGGCATTAGGTAATGTCAACCGGATACATTTTGTCGGCATAGGCGGAACCGGAATGAGCGGTATTGCCGAGGTGTTGTCGAACCTCGGTTATCAAGTCTCAGGTTCGGACATTAAGGAAAGTGCGGTCACAGAAAGATTGGCCGGTCTGGGCGTGACCATCACTATCGGGCATAAACGGGAAAATATAGCGCAGGTCGATGTGGTGGTGGCGTCCAGCGCGATAGACCGCAGTAACGAAGAAGTTGACGAAGCGACTATTCAACGGATACCGGTCATTCCGCGCGCGGAAATGCTGGCCGAGTTGATGCGTTTCCGATTCGGTATTGCCGTTGCCGGAACCCATGGCAAAACGACAACCACCAGTTTGACCGCCAGCATTCTGGCCGAAGGCGGACTTGATCCGACTTTTGTGATTGGCGGACGATTAAACAGCGCGGGTAGCAACGCCAAACTAGGTTTAGGGCATTATCTGGTCGCCGAAGCCGATGAAAGCGATGCTTCATTTCTATATTTGCAGCCGATGATGGCCATAGTGACCAATATTGACCAGGATCACATGGAGACCTATGAAGGCAGTTTTCAGCGATTAAAGGATACGTTTATTGAATTTTTACACCATCTGCCTTTTTACGGGCTGGCGGTGATGTGTCTGGATGATGAAGGCGTCAGGGCGGTTCTGCCGCAAATATCCAAACCGGTAACGACTTATGGCGTCCATGAAGATGCCGATGTGCGCGCGGTCAATATTAAACAAGAAGGGATGCATACTACTTTTGACGTGATACGCAGAGGCGACCACCCGCCGCTACAGGTGACTTTGAACATGCCCGGCTGGCATAACATGCTCAATGCGCTGGCGGCTATCAGCGTAGCCACCAAACTGGCGGTCGATGATGCCGCCATTGTCAGGAGTTTGGGCGCGTTTAAAGGCATAGGTAGACGTTTTCAAATCAACGGTGATTTAGCGATAGGGTCAGGCAAACTGACACTGGTTGATGATTATGGGCATCATCCGCGTGAGATTGCCGCGACGCTTGAAGCCATGCGCCAGGCTTGGCCGAACCGGCGTTCGATAGTGGTTTTCCAGCCGCACCGGTATACCCGCACTCGGGACTTATTTGAAGATTTCGTGCAAGTGCTGTCAACTGTGGACGTACTGATTTTGATGGACGTTTATTCGGCAGGCGAAACAGTGATTCCCGGCGCGGATGGCAGGGCGTTAAGCCGGGCAATCCGTATACGTGGACAGGTTGATCCGGTATTTGTTGAAAACTGGGAAGAATTGCCGCAGATATTGGCAGGTATCGTTAAAGCCGAGGATGTGATCTTGACCCTGGGCGCAGGCAATGTTGGGCAGATAGCCGCACAGTTGCCGCAGCTGCTAGCAGAGACGTTGCAAGGCATGGCCGGAAGACATGGCAATTGAACTAAGGGGGCGTTTGCTAAAGCATGAAAAACTGGCGAAGTACACCAGTTGGCGCGTTGGCGGCCCTGCGGATCAGCTGTACATCCCGCAAGACCGGCAGGATCTGATCGAGTTTATAAAGGCGTTGCCTGATGACGAGCCGGTGTTTTGGATGGGCTTGGGCAGTAATTTACTGGTCAGGGATGGCGGTATACGCGGTACGGTGATTAATACCAAGGGACGATTAAAGGCAATGAACTTGGTCGGCGGCTTGGTTTATGTTGAGGCCGGCGTGCCCTGCGCACATGTGGCGCGTTTTTGCGGGGAACGGGGCTTGATCGGCGCTGAGTTTTTGGCGGGCATACCCGGAACCATGGGTGGAGCCTTAAAAATGAATGCCGGAGCCTTCGGCGGAGAGACTTGGGCTATCGTTAAAAGCGTAGAAATGCTGAATAGACTGGGGAATGTGGTCTACAGAAAGCCGAAAGATTTTACGGTGGGTTACCGGTCTGTAATGGGTTTTGAAAATGAGTGGTTTGTATCCTGCTTGTTGACTTTGCAGCAAGGCGATACGGTTGATAGTCAGAGGAAAATCAAAGGCTTGTTGGAAAAACGGGGGGCAACGCAACCGACCCATCAGCCCAGTTGCGGGTCGGTATTTAAGAACCCGGAAGGCGATTATGCGGCACGGTTAATAGAACAAACCGGTTTAAAAGGTTATTCGATAGGTGGGGCTTGCGTGTCGGAAAAACATGCGAACTTTATCGTCAATACCGGCAGTGCAACGGCTGCGGACATCGAAACCCTCATTTATTATGTGCGGGATGAGGTGGAGCAACGGCAGGGGATAATCTTGCAGACTGAAGTTTGTATATTAGGCAGGGCACTATGAAAGCAGCGGCGGTAAATGATCCGCAACAATTTGGACGGGTCGCGGTCATGATGGGCGGTTCGGCGGCGGAAAGAGAGGTCTCGTTAAGAAGCGGGGCGGCCGTTTATGAGGCGTTAAAACGCAAAGGCGTGGATGCGGTTGCTATTGATGTGACCGGCAGTCCTATCGAAGCGTTGACTGGGCAAAAGATCGACCGGGTATTTAATATTATCCACGGACGCGGCGGCGAAGATGGCGTGTTGCAAGGAGTCCTGGAAGTACTGGGGATTCCCTATACCGGTAGCGGCGTGATGGCGTCGGCCTTGTCCATGGATAAGTTGCGCACCAAGCTGTGCTGGCAGGGTTACGGCTTGATCACGCCGCTTTGGTGTTTGTTGCAGGATGAAAGCGATGTTGATGGATGCATCGAAAAGTTGGGCTTTCCGGTCATCGTCAAACCGGCGCTGGAAGGTTCCAGCATCGGCATGAGCAAGGCGGGCAATCGGGATGAATTGTTGGCCGCTCTAGCAGTGGCGGCGCCTTACCGTTGCGATGTTTATGCGGAGGCCTGGGTTACGGGCAAAGAATATACCGTTGCGGTGTTGGATGGCACGGCGTTGCCGGTTATCCGCCTGGAAACCCCCAATGCGTTTTACGATTACGAAGCCAAATATCAGGCGACCACCACGCAATATCATTGTCCTTGCGGCCTGAGTCAGGAACAGGAGCAGCTTATAAGGGACTTGGCGGTAACAGCTTGCAAGGTAATTGGCGTTAAAGGCTGGGGCAGAGTGGATGTATTTATCGATAATTTAGGCCAGTACCAGTTGATTGAGGTTAATACCGTTCCTGGCATGACCGATCACAGCTTAGTGCCGATGGCGGCAAGGCAAGCGGGCATGGATTTTGACGAATTGGTTTGGCGTATCTTGGAAACCAGTTTTAAGTAATGGTTGCAGGTAATGGCTCAATGGCTGTGGTAAAAATCATGCTGACCTTATTGCTGTTGGCAGGGCTGGTTTGGGCTGGCTATGGCGTTAAGAGCATACCGATCAAATATGTGCGTACCGAAGGCGTTTTTCAATATCTGGGTAGGGACGAGATAAAGGCCGCGTTGCAGCCTTGGGTGATGACCGGCTTTTTTGATGCTGATATGCAGGCGATTCATCAGGCTGCTTCGGAATTGGTTTGGGTGGATACTGTTACGGTAAAGCGAGTCTGGCCCGATGCGATAGACATAAAGATACGCGAAAAAAAGCCCTATGTGCGCTGGGGGCAACAACGCCTAATCAGCGCGCGAGGTGATATCATTACGCCGAAGAATATAGACCAATTTAAGACCTTGCCACTATTGCAAGGGCCTGAGCTGCAACAGGTGAAAACGCTGGAGATAATGAAGGGCGTTAACATGGCATTAGCCGATCAGTCGATGAAAATAGCGGAGTTTACTATTAACGATCGCTGGGCATGGAAGATTAAATTAACAACGGGCTTGGAAATACTGTTGGGACGAAATGAACAGTTAAAGAAGTTACAGCGGTTTTTGAAGACGCTGGATGTAATGGGACAAGAACAGGTTGAGCGAATGGCAATAGTCGATTTGAGATATCCCAATGGCTATGCGGTTTCCTGGAAACCAGGAACTGAAGAAATCGACTGGTTGAATCGGTTCACTAGGTAACTGCTCCTGCGTCCCCTAAAGGGCCTACTTTTGGTACTCTACCTCCTGCGTCCGTGCAGTCGTACCGATTCCGACACTTCCACCGTCCCTGGCGGTCGAAAGAAGATTGCCAGTCCTTAGTACGAAATAGATAGTTAATCATATAAAAGTTGATACAGAGTAAACAAAATGGCGAAAAAAACAGAACGTAATTTAATAGTCGGGTTGGACATCGGGACTTCGAAGGTCGCGGCTATTGTGGGTGAGATCACCAGCGACGGCAATATAGAAATCATAGGTATCGGATCAACACCATCGCGCGGTCTGAAAAAAGGCGTTGTGGTCAATCTGGAATCGACGGTGCAATCGATCCAGCGCGCCATTGAAGAGGCCGAGTTAATGGCCGGATGCCAGATCAAGTCGGTGTATGCAGGCATTGCCGGCAGTCATATCAGGAGCCTTAATTCCCACGGCATCGTGGCCATTAGAGATAAGGAAGTGACCCAATATGATATTGACCGGGTAATAGATTCCGCCCGCGCGGTAGCCATTCCTGCAGATCAGAAGATTTTGCATATTTTGCCGCAGGAGTTTGTGATCGATCTTCAGGACGGCATCAAGGAGCCGATCGGGATGTCGGGTATTCGGCTGGAGGCCAAGGTGCACATGGTCACCGGCAGTGTCAGCGCCTCGCAAAATATCATTAAGTGCATCCAGCGTTGCGGATTGGAAGTCGATGATATTGTCTTGGAGCAATTGGCGTCCTGCAATTCAGTGCTGAGCGAAGATGAAAAAGAGCTGGGTGTTTGCCTGATTGATATAGGCGGCGGCACCACGGATATTGCGATTTTTGTAGAAGGCGCCATAAAACATACGGCAGTGATCCCCATAGCGGGTGATCAGGTGACCAATGATATTGCGGTCGCGCTACGTACGCCGACGATTAATGCTGAGGATATTAAACGAAAATATGGCTGCGCCTTAACGCAACTGGCCAATGTCGATGAGATGATTGAGGTGCCCAGTATCGGCGATAAAGCGCCTCGCAAGATTTCAACACAAAATCTGGCTGAGATTATTGAACCCCGCTATGAAGAATTAATGCTGCTGGTTCAGTCAGAACTCAGGCGTAGCGGTTATGAAGAACTTATTGCCGCCGGGATAGTGTTAACGGGCGGTAGTTCACAAGTAATGGGCTTAATCGATTTGGCGGAGGAGATTTTCCATATGCCGGTGCGTATGGGTGGGCCGCAAAATGTGACAGGGTTAACTGAGGTAGTAAAAAATCCGATTCACTCGACTGGAGTCGGCTTATTAATGTATGGGAAAGAGCATCAAGGTCTTGGCAGAGGCATTGATTCTGACGGGCCTAGTGTGCTCTCAAGAATGAAGAGTTGGTTTCAGGGTAATTTTTAATAATTTAGGGGCAGAGGCTATGAATATGAAATACGAATTAATGGATATGAGCAATGAACATGCGGTCATTAAGGTGATTGGTGTTGGTGGCGGCGGAGGCAACGCGGTAAGTCATATGGTTGGCAATCTGGTGGATGGGGTTGAGTTTATCTGTGCAAATACCGATGCGCAGGCATTAAGCAAGTTAAATGTCGATACGATTATCCAGTTAGGCGTCGAGTTAACAAAAGGTTTGGGGGCCGGTACCGATCCTCTGGTTGGCAAGATGGCGGCAGAGGAAAACAAAGATCGCATCAGAGAAGTTTTGCAAGGCGCTGACATGGTATTTTTGACTGCCGGTATGGGCGGCGGAACCGGCACCGGTGCGATTCCGGTAATTGCAGAAATTGCCAAAGGCATGGGTATTTTGACGGTTGCCGTGGTGACCAAGCCGTTTTCATTTGAAGGTAAAAAGAAAATGGCAGCTGCGGAGCAAGGTATAGCGGAGCTTGAAAAGTTTGTTGACTCATTGATCATCATTCCAAATCAAAAATTATTGCCGGTACTGGGCAACGATGTATCTTTGATCAATGCATTTAAAGCGGCTAACGATGTATTATTGGATGCCGTACAGGGAATTACCGAGCTTATCGTTCATCCCGGTATGATTAATGTCGATTTTGCCGATGTCAGAACCGTCATGTCGGGTATGGGCGCAGCGATTATGGGCTCAGGTTCGGCATCTGGAGAATACCGGGCTAGAGAAGCGGCTGAGAAAGCCATCGCCTGTCCATTGTTGGAAGCCATTAACCTACAGGGCGCGCGTGGTATTTTGGTGAATATCTCGGCTGCCGATATGGGTATTGCAGAGTTCGACGAGGTGGGTAATATCGTTCATGAATTTGCTGCGGAAGATGCGATTATCAAAATCGGCATGTCCATTAATCCTGAATTAGGCGATGAGATTAAAGTGACAGTGGTCGCTACGGGGATGGGCATGCCAACTCGCGTGGTTAAGCTGGCACCCAAAGCGACAGTTGCCTACGTTAATCAAATTGTGGCGGGTGAAGTCAGTTATGAAGGCCTGGATAAACCGACGGTTATGCGCCAAAATAAAACCGAAAGCAGAGAAACGCGTTTTGGGGCTCAGCCTAAAAAAGACGTGGATTTAAATTATCTGGATATTCCCGCTTTTTTAAGACGTCAAGCGGACTAAATGAGTGCCGGGAGCAGTTTCGCTTCTTGGCAATTGCTCCTGCATGACTCCCTAGCTCTTGTATCCAAGTCGTGCTCACGCTAAGCGCCTACATCCCTGTAGGCGACAATGGATTAAGTTTTTGGCTCCGATTGTGATAAAATTTAAGTTTTTTGCCCTCTTTACTTAGCGTTATTGATTCTATGATTAAACAACGAACCTTAAAAAACACAATCAGGGCAACAGGTGTAGGGCTACATACGGGTGATAAAGTGTATTTAACTTTACGTCCGGCTGAAGCGAATACGGGAATAAAATTTCGCAGAGTCGATTTGGATACTCCGGTAACCATTGACGCAACACCGGAAAATGTTGGCGAAACCATGCTCTCGACAACGCTGGTTGCAGGTGATGTGAAAATATCAACCATAGAACATTTGCTGTCGGCATTTGCCGGATTAGGCATTGACAATGCAATAGTCGATGTCAGTGCCGCAGAAGTTCCTATTATGGATGGTAGTGCCGGGCCTTTTGTATTTTTACTCCAGTCAGCAGGGGTTGAAGAACAGGACAGTCCGAAAAAGTATATCCGTATAAAGCGTAGCATAAGGGTTGAGGATGGCGATAAATGGGCTTCTTTTGAGCCATTTGAAGGTTTCAGGGTTACTTTTACGATTGATTTTGAGCATCCGGCTTTTGACGAGCATGTAAAAACCGCCACCATGGATTTTTCATCAACTACTTTTGTCAAAGAAGTTAGTCGAGCCAGAACTTTTGGTTTCATGAAAGATATTGAGATGCTGCGCAAAAATAACCTGGCTTTGGGAGGAAGTCTTGATAATGCCATTGTGGTCGATGATGACAAGGTTATCAACGAAGACGGCCTACGCTATGCGGATGAATTTGTTAAGCATAAAATTCTTGATGCGATAGGTGACTTATATTTGCTGGGGCATAGTTTGATCGGCCAGTTCACCGGGTATAAATCGGGGCACGGCTTGAACAATAAATTACTTCGCGCTTTATTAAATGATAAGGATGCCTGGGAAATGGTTACCTTTGACGATGAAGCGAACGCCCCGATTTCTTTTATGCCATCTGCTGAGTCACCAAGACCCGAGGCATAATCCTAGAAAAATCGTAACTATTCAGCGTCAAGCTGTGCCTGGTGTTGTAGGAGGGGCTTCGCCTAAAAGCGCCTACTGTTGGTAGCCCCTCCTGCGATGGCACGAACTGAAATATCACTGAATAATTACGAAAAATCATTTAATTTACGAAAACCACGAAATTTTGTGTCGCCTCGGTAACTGCTCAAAGCACAGGGATGTGCTGAATGCAGGAAATGCCTGGAGTATTTTCCTGCCTGCGTTACCCTACTACACGCCATCCATGGCGTTATACTTTTGGCTTTCGTATTTTTTGTGGATCAATCGTAGCGAGCCGCAGATTGACGTTTCGATAGTTTTGCCAGCGTAGTACTTAATCTTAGCAGCGCCAACTTCAATTGCTGATCCGAAACAGTGAGGCTGTGGCTATGGATCAGCTCTATTTTTTCTGCCGAAGGAATGATCGGCGTCCTGCCGGGTAGCGACGTTGCGTGCAGTGTCTCTACCCTAATTTTAATCTGCATAATCGAGATCGACTCTTTAGTTGCTGGAGCAATAGCGGCGAGAATCGCGGTGTTATAAAAGCGCAGTTGCGATGCCCAGGCAGCCGTATCGGTATAAACCAGCAGTTTTTTTCCATTCACGACGCAGTGCAGTGCATGTCGGGCTATCGCGACCGGTAATACGGCATGAATCCGCTTCAGCACCTGTTTTTGTTGGTCAATCTGGCTGTAAAAGTGAGCAAGAGTACGATTGGGAAATGATAATGCCGCTTTAAAAGAAGTTGGTTTTGTTGCCATGAGTATTTGTTTGTCAATTAGCGCCGAAAAGTCTTTGCCAGGTTATTGGTTTATTTAAGAGGGTGAGATATAGTTAATTCCTATAAGGAACGCGCACGAAATAACTTGAGCATCTGTGGGGGCGACTGAAGTCGCCCCCACACTACTCGATAACCAATAGTGTTCGGCTCATTTTTTGCTTAAAGTAGTTTTTTGTCGCGATCGTTCCAAA
>JBCKWO010000029.1:0-23998 GCA_038922535.1 Methylobacter sp.
ATGTTGGTTGTTCTAACGAGTGCAATACCATCATTCTGATATGGGGCTGTTTTATTGTGGCAGTCAACCACCATCAAAACAACATCTTCAAGCCTTGCCAAAACCCATTTGGCAGGCAGACTACGCTCTTCTTTAAAACTTTCGAAAGAAAATGATTCCACTCTTTTTCTAACCCTTGAGACTTCGTTGTGTTGAATATTCCCCTCTATCCAGTCAAGTTTTTTGTGTTGAATATTTTGGAGAGCAATTCGTCCATGATTTATTTCTTCTGAGGAAGAGTTTTGTGCTCGCCACTCCTCCGTCAACTTGCCCGAAGTGGCGGCAGCGAGGACGGACTGGCGGAAGCGTTTGAGGATGGCGGGCACGCGGTCGAGGCGGTCGCGGCAGGCGTTCACCCGCGCGAGAACCGCGTCGAGTTTGTCGGCGATGCGTTTTTGTTCGTTAAAGGGTGCAAGTGGGATTTCAGTTTCAGCGATTGCCCCCTTACCTAATTCAATCTGGTTAGTTGTGCCGTCGCACATTTCCTCTATCTTGCTTTGTACAACTGAACCTTTTATCCAATCAAAAAGATAGCGAGGGTCTACATCGCCACTTGTTCTTACAATCGTCACATGAGAGTCAATAACTTTTTGTATAACACAATCAGCTTTGGTAACAAGGTACGCACGCCCAACTGTGCCAGTACCCGTGGAGTTCCATAGAATATCGCCTTGACGAATATAGCGAGCCGCGTCCCAACTAGAAAACTGATCTGGATGAATATATTTTTGGTGTTGTGTTTCTAGTTTATTCCAGCGAATACATTTCTGGTTAATCACAGGTAGCTCACTGTGCTCTGCATACTTCGGGGATTTCCCTCGCTGAATGTAGGTTGCCAATTCGCCTATGTTTGTATTAGCCCATCCCTTAGGCAACTCGCTCACGCCCCCACCTCATTCACTTCTTCACCCAACTCTTCCAGTATCCCGCGCAGTTCCAGCATCGCCCCTTCAAGCTCATCCATCGCCTCACGCGCTAACACGGCGGGTTCCGGCAGTTCGTCGTTAGCGGTGTCGCTGTCGTCCTTGAGCCAGGCTATATCCAGGCTGTCACCACGGGCGGCGATTTGTTCGCGGGTATAACGGCGGAAGCGTCCAGTCTCGCCGGTGTCCTTGCGTTTATCCAGACGCATGCCCAGCGGGTCATCGCCGCAGGCTTGTTCGAACGCTGTGAAATGCGCGGGTGTCAACACGGTGCGTTTGCCGAACTGCGGCATGTTGGCGCGCAGGTCGTACACCCACACTTCTTTGGTGTTGCCCTTGTCGGAAACTCCACGGGTGAAGAACAGCACGTTGGTCTTCACGCCCGCTGCATAGAAGATGCCGGTGGGCAGGCGCAGGAGGGTGTGTAGGTTGCACTTGTCCATCAGGTCGCGGCGGATGTCGGCGCCGACGTTGCTCTCGAACAGTACGTTGTCGGGCAGCACCACGGCGGCGCGTCCGCCGGGTTTGAGGCCACGGTAGATGTGCTGCAAGAAGGCGAACTGTTTGTTGCTGGTGGGATAGGTGAAGTCGTCGCGGCTGGGCAGGCCGCCACCTTTTTTGGTACCGAACGGCGGATTGGTCAGAATCAGCGTGGCCTTGGGTAATGCTGCGCCTTCTGGGCTGAGGGTGTCGCCGTAGCGGATGCCCATATCGATGCCGTGCAGCATCAGGTTCATCAGCGCCAGACGGTGGGTGTCCTGTACGTGTTCCATGCCGTAGAAAGTGCTGTTGCGGTATTTCTTTTGCTGCGCTTCGGTCCAGTCATCCGGCTGGGTGTGTTCGCGCAGGTAGTGGTTGGCGGCGATCAAAAATCCGCCAGTGCCTGCCGCCGGGTCTTGAATAATGTCTTTCAATTCCGGCTGCATGATTTTCACCATGCTGTCGATCAGCACGCGCGGGGTGAAATATTGGCCTGCGCCGGATTTCTTTTCGTTGGCATTTTTTTCCAACAGCCCTTCATAGAGATTTCCCAAACCTTCCTCACGGGCGCTGTACCAGTCGAGCTTGTCGATCTCGGTGACCAGCGTGGAAAGTGTAGCGGGCTTTTTGACAAAGGAGCTGGCGTTGGCAAAAATTTCCTTGGCTAGCGTTGAGCCATTACTGCCCAAGTGAATCAGCAGCATTTTATAAAATTCAAGGCGCTCTGGTGCAGTCTTCGCTTCCAGATCACTCCAGCGATAGCCTTCTGGCAGCTGGTCTTCTGTACCTGTTTCCTCGGCCATTTTGAGAAAGAGCAAATAGGTCAGCTCGGTGACGTATTGGTGATAAGTAACGCCGTCGTCTTTGAGGACGTTACAGAGATTCCAGAGTTTGCCGACGATGTCGTTTGTGGTCATGTAGTCTAATTCCAGTTATTTAAGCCGCATTTGCCTTGCCATCTTCCCAGATGGACTCGTTGAAGGTTTCCAGTACTTGCTGGAGTTGCCCGTTAAATATCTTGTCGAGCCGGGTAAAGCCTCCTCCGTCTCGTTTGAAAATAAGGTCTGGATCATCCAGTGCGGCGTGATCGACCAATAAGTTGGCTTTGGTTTGTGCAGCGATTCTTTTCAGCCAGTCGCGCTGCGGGCCAGACCAGCTCTTTGAAGCCAGTATTTTTTGCAGCGCGTGATCAACCCGCTCATTATAGGGGATGAGGGCATCGCCGATTGCCGCTTGCCGAATATAGCCCACGATACGCGCGGCAATATCCTGATTAGTCATCGCTTGCCAAGCAGTGGCAAGATTTGTTTCGTTGTATCCGGCCTTGTCCAGCTCCAATTGCAACTCACGCAGTTGCTTACGCGTTAATTCACGCGGTCGAGTCAGCACAGTCATCAGCGCGGGGATGTCGTTGCTGTGGCTCTTGATGAAAGCAGAAAATTCTTTGATGTAATCCTCTGGTTTTTTGGCGTTGCCGTAGCCACGTTCTGAGGGAAGTATTTTGTCTTCGTGATCTGAAATAAACACCGGCTGTGAGTTACCCTCGCCTTTACGATCCAATATCTCGCCGAGGTCAGGGTTTTGAGTAAACCAGGCTGCCACATCATTGATGGACATGGATTTTAATTTTTTGATGAATTCATCCGGCGACATACCTGCTTTGGTTTCAAAATCACGCGCAGATTTTTCTGAGAGATGGCGTTTTTTGCTTTGCAGCTTGGCGATAAACTGGTCACGCACTAGCTGTCGTACGGTTTCGTCACCCACCGAAACTAGCTCCTGCGCCAGTTGAGTAAAGCTGATCTTGGGATCAACCACTACCGGCTGCATGGCGGTGATATCCTTCAAGCCCGCAAAGATATTCACGGCATCAAAGACACGAAAAGCTTCTTTTCCAATTTCGTCGCACAGGCGCGTGGCACGCCCCAGCATTTGATCGAACAAGATGCGGCTATTCACCCGACGCAGGAACACCAGATTGCAGATTTCCGGCACGTCTATGCCGGTGGTGAGCAAATCGACGGTCACCGCCACATTGGGATTGCGCTCGTTCTTGTAGCGGCGGATGAGGCTGAGGGGTTTATCGGCGGCGCCGGTAATTTTGATTACCGCATCATCGTCCACGCTGCCATATTGATTCTTGAACGCGGTTTTGAGCAGGTCAACGACCATGTCGGCATGGGCGTCTGTCGCGCAGAAAATCAGCGTCTTATTGCGGGACGCTGGATCCAGTTCCTGGGCAAGATATTCGCAAACAACGCGGTTGAATGGGACGGTAATTACCCTGCGATTGAAATCAGCCACTTCCATGTTGATGGCATCGGGTGTCTTGAACAACTCCACCTGATTTTGGCGTGGGTCATAGACTTTAATTTCTTCCCCTACCTGCCAATTTATGCCGGTGGTTGAGAGTTCGGTCTTGATTAAAATCGGTGGTTCATAATCAACCAGGAAGCCGTCAATCACCGCTTCCCGATAACTGTAGGCATAGATGGGCGCGCCGAATATTTGAGTGGTGTGGAGCGCTGGCGTGGCAGTCAGACCAATTTTATAAGCATCGAAATAGTCGAGCACGCGGCGGTACTTGGAGATAGCCATTATTCAGGACGCGTTTTATCAATCTGAGATGGCTATAACGCGCGGCGTTACAAAAAGTCGGCGTGGTATTCGTGGCTATGGCCATATTGTCCCTGGGCGGTGCTTGGTACTGCGAAGTACGGTAATGTACTGGAAAGTCCGGAAAAACCCTAATGCTTGATTCTACCTTAGTAACGTGCACGAAATAAAGTTAACAAATGAGTGTTATCGAGTAGTGTGGGGGCGACTTCAGTCGCCACGTGGCGACTGAAGTCGCCCCCACAGATGCTCAAGTTATTTCGTGCACGTTCCTTAGTAATGTGCACGAAATAAGTTGAACAACTTTTGATCCATTACTTATCCCTTATGCGCTGAATAGTTTCAACTTTCCAAATGATAGCCAACAATGCGCTCGACCTCGTTTTTCGAGCCCAAAATAACCGGAACTCGCTGATGCAGGCCTTCGGGTTTTATGTCGAGGATGCGCTTACGACCGGTGGAACAGGCGCCGCCCGCTTGCTCAATAATAAAGGCCATCGGATTGGCCTCGTACATAATGCGCAACCTCCCTGCTCGGGTCGGATCGCGTAAATCATACGGGTATAAAAAAACCCCGCCGCGCGTCAATATCCGGTAAACCTCGGCCACCATCGACGCAATCCAGCGCATATTAAAATCTTTATGGCGCGGCCCTTCGGTACCCTGCAAACATTCCTCAATATAACGTTGTACCGGAGGCTCCCAAAAACGCTGGTTCGACATATTGATCGCGAATTCATTAGTCTCATTGGGGATCCTCATCTGGGGGTGGGTCAAAATAAATTCACCTATATCCTGATCCAGCGTAAAGCCATTAACGCCATGCCCGGTGGTTAACACCATCATCGTTGACGGGCCGTACAGCACAAAACCTGCGCAAACCTGTTCGGAACCCTTACGCAAGAAATCCTCCAGTGCCGGCTCCACACCTTCACAGCAACGCAGTATCGAGAATATAGTGCCTACCGCCAGATTGACATCAATATTCGAAGAGCCGTCCAACGGATCGAACAACGCCAGATATTTGCCTTTGGGATACTGCGAAGGAATAGGAATGATGCCGTCGATTTCTTCCGAGGCCATACCGGCCAAATGACCAGTCCAGTTCAGCGCCTCCACCATAATGTCATGGGTGATGATGTCCAGCTTCTTTTGCACCTCGCCTTGTACATTTTCGGAATCGGCACTACCCAGCACACCAATTAGATTGCCTCGATTAACCAAATGTGAAATTTTCTTGCAGGCAGTCACCACATCGTTCAGTAATGAAGTAAATGTTCCCGATACGCCCGGTAACTCGCGCTGCTGTTCAATAATAAACTGGGTCAAAGTCACCTGTTTGGTCATTCTTTATCGCTCCGATGGGGGTATTGTCTTATGTTCAATTAAGCGCAGACCGCTTTTGTGTGCGCGAATTTTCGCGCAAGCTATCTGCCTGTTATTTTTGTATTATAAGTGAAAACAGATTCATCCACGAAATACACAAATATTCAAGATCAAGGATGGGGGCGCCCTACCCATCCTTGGCATTTCTAAATAAAATAATCCATGTTGAAAATATCCAATCAGCTCAGCATCCCGGACACGGAAATTGAAGTCAATGCAATACGCGCTCAGGGCGCTGGCGGACAGAACGTCAATAAAGTTTCCAGCGCCGTGCATCTGCGCTTTGACATCAACGCATCGTCATTGCCGGAGTTTTACAAAGAAAAACTGTTAGCTTTAAATGACCAGCGCATTTCAAAAGAAGGGGTGATTGTCATCAAGGCGCAGCAGTATCGCTCCCTGGAAAAGAACAAAGAAGATGCCTTTAGTCGGCTACAGCTGTTGATTCAAAGCGTGGCAATAATTCATAAAAAGCGCAAAACAACCCAACCGACCAAAGGATCGAAGCTAAGGCGCTTGGACAGCAAAACCAAACAAGGCCGACTTAAAGCATTAAGAGGGAATATTAATTACAATTAAGGTAACTCGCAAAAAATAAACCACCTATCGTGAAGCTAATCAATAACGCTTCTTGAGAATGGGGGCGGTAGGGTAAGCGAGCAGACCGGTCTTTTTGCCCATCTACTGCGTTGCAAAAATAGTTGCATAGTAATGCGCACGAAATAACTTGAGCATCTGTGGGGGCGACTTCAGTCGCCACGCGGCGACTGAAGTCGCCCCCACACTACTCGATAATACTCATTTGTTAACTTTATTTCGTGCACATTCCATAGCTCGCTATGCGCCCATTTTTGCGCCTTGTAGCTGAACAAAAATCCCGCGTCATTTGGGTATGTTTATTCTTGGAAAGCACCTAAGCTCATGACAGATCAAACCATTCGGAAAAATAACATGTTAGTTTTACAGATAGTCATCAAACAATGGGACAAAAGCCAAAGAACAGCGACTCATGTTTTGGAGCGCGCTATTATCCCCGATAGATACCCCATCATTTTTCCGTCGGCTTTTTATGCATTCAACAAGCAATGTGTCATAGATCAGCACGGCGATGATGTACAAGGTGGTCGCTTAAAATATGTGCAGTTAGCAGACGGAAAAATACAGATTGATCGATTTCGACTGGATTTAGAGAATAAAATCATTATGTATTTTGATTCAACCCGGCCTGATAAGGCACCTAGCGAAATTGGCTCACTGAATAATCAATGGGTACAATGCAAATACACAGACAGATACAGTATTTTCGAGAGCAACTTTTATTATTGGTTGTATGAAGAAGTGACGGTAAACGCTATTTGTAGCGATGAATTTAATGAAACAGTTTTTATGAACACTGAACCTGCGCTTGTTTTTGAAGACCTTAATGTTGTGTAGGCCGATGTCTCTCAGTGCTGGTGCCGTAGCGGGCGGAAAGTTTGAATGTAGAGTAAGTGTATAGTTCCGTGCTTATCCGGTTAGCACCCAAGATGTCTCGATCCGCCCCACCGGTAGTGTCCTCGACGAAGGTCGGACCACTGCCCATAGTTGTATTGGGCGTAAACCGGATAAGCACGCTTAGTTCTTTACCCTACATTTCGGTTAAGTTTGATTTTGATTAATCTAGGTGCAGTTTGCAGGCTCATTGTATAATTCGGCGCAATGTTTTTTACTGACTGCCTAAACTTAAAGGATTGATTAAAATATGCTTCCAGAAAAACGCTTAACTCGTCGTCGTGGAATTTATTTGTTACCTAACTTGTTTACCACGGGAGCCCTGTTTTCCGGTTTCTATGCCATTACTTCGGCGATGGGTGGGCGTTACGAAACCGCTGTTATCGCCATTTTTGTAGCGATGATTCTGGACGGTCTGGATGGCCGGGTGGCGAGACTGACCAACACCCAAAGCGAATTCGGCGCTCAATACGATAGCCTTTCGGACATGGTTTCATTCGGCGTTGCACCTGCTTTGGTCATGTATTTATGGGCATTTTCCAGCATGGGCAGATTGGGCCTGTTTGCTGCATTCGTCCATACGGCGGGCGGCGCGTTACGGCTGGCCCGCTTTAATACCCAGCTTGCCACTGCCGATAAAAATTATTTTCAAGGCCTCCCCAGCCCCGCTGCCGCCGCTATTCTTGCCGGTTTTATCTGGATTTGCCTGGAGTATGATTACGACATCGAGCTGTTCAAATATTTTGCGCTAGGCTTGACGGTCAGCACCGGCTTGCTGATGGTCAGCAATTTCCGCTACTCCAGCTTCAAGAAAATCGACTTAAAAGGCAAAGTGCCTTTTATTGTCACCATCGCCGTGATGCTGGGCATCGCTTTTGTGATGGCGCAGCCGCAAACGATGTTATTCCTGTTGTTTTTGGGCTATGCGATTTCCGGCCCGGTTATCACCTTGGTCATGCGGCGGCGCAAGTTGCGGGGGCGTAAAGCGTAAAATCTGCTTGAGGCCGCACAGCCATTGGCGTATAGTCATGACCATGTTTACTCAAATTACCACTGCATTTCCTTACCCCTTTTCTGGCGCAATGTCCGCCGGAACTGCGTGGTTGTGCCTGCTATTAAGATTCCTGCCCTGATGGGCACCTATCTTTTTCTGTATTTATATAATTAATCCCCTATATCCCTATCAACCTAAGTGTTGATAGTTCTCCATCGATGGAGTTTTTATGACCGACAAATTAATAATTTTCGACACCACCTTGCGCGACGGCGAGCAAAGCCCCGGCGCATCGATGACCCGCGACGAAAAAGTCAGGATCGCCAAGGCCCTGGAACGTTTAAAGGTGGATGTGATTGAGGCCGGTTTTCCTGCGGCCAGTCCCGGCGATTTCGAAGCTGTTCAGGCGGTAGCCAAAACCATAAAAGACAGCATAGTGTGTGGATTGGCTAGAGCCTTGGACAAGGATATAGATCGCGCAGGCGAAGCGCTTAAAGGCGCGAGTCGATCGCGCATCCATACCTTTATCGCCACCTCGCCGATACATATGCAAATGAAGCTGCAGATGCAGCCGGAGCAGGTGATCGAATATGCGGTCAGAGCGGTCAAACGCGCACGGCAATATACCGATGATGTCGAATTTTCCCCGGAAGATGCCGGACGCTCGGAAGAAGACTTTTTGTGCCGGATACTTGAGGCGGTTATCGATGCCGGGGCCACGACGCTGAACATACCGGACACTGTAGGCTACAGCGTTCCACAGCAATTTGGCGCAACCATTGCCAACCTGATCCGGCGCATCCCAAATTCAGATAAGGTCATTTTTTCCGTGCATTGTCATAATGATTTGGGGCTTGCGGTTGCCAATTCCCTGTCGGCGGTCATGAACGGCGCACGGCAGGTTGAATGTACGATTAACGGCTTGGGAGAACGCGCCGGTAACGCGGCGCTGGAAGAAATTGTCATGGCGGTGCGCACCCGCAAGGATGTGTTTACCTGCCAGACCGGCATCGACACCCGCGAAATTTTGACCTGCTCAAAATTGGTGTCGTCGATCACTGGTTTTCCGGTGCAGCCCAACAAAGCCATCGTCGGCGCCAATGCCTTTGCGCATGAGGCGGGCATCCATCAGGATGGTGTCTTAAAAAGCCGCGAGACTTACGAAATTATGCGCGCAGAAGATGTCGGCTGGACGGCTAACCGTATGGTACTGGGCAAGCATTCAGGCAGAAATGCGTTTAAAAACCGCATTACCGAGCTAGGTTTTGAGTTCGGCTCGGAAGAAGAATTGAACGAGGCTTTTGCCCGCTTTAAACAGCTGGCCGATAAGAAGCACGAAATCTTCGATGAAGATTTACAAACCTTGATTTCGGAAGCCGGTTTCGAGGCGGAAGACGAGCACGTCAAACTGATCGCGCTGAAAGTGTGTTCGGAAACCGGCGAAATACCCAATGCAACCGTTACCTTGCGCGTGGACAACAAAGAAGTCACCGGCAATGCCGATGGCGGCGGCGCGGTGGACGCCAGTTTAAAAGCCATAGAAAAACTGGTGCAGTCCGAAGCCACGCTGGAGCTTTATTCGGTGAACAGCATCAGCAACGGCACCGATGCCCAAGGCGAAGTCACCATTCGTCTTGAAAAAGCAGGCCGGATCGTCAATGGCTTGGGTGCCGATACCGACATTGTGATTGCCTCGGCCAAGGCTTATATCAATGCCTTGAATAAATTGCATAGCCCTGACCAGCGTAGGCATCCTCAGAATGGGGATGTTTGATTGAGGCTAAAGGCTCAAGGCGAAGGGCAAAACCTCATCGTTCCCACGCCTGTCCTGAGTCTTGTCGGAGGGCTCCGGCGTGGGAACGCATCCGGCAACGCTCCAGTGTTGCGAATAACTAGCTGAGTCGGCTTTGGATAACACAACACGCCTGCAATACCTAAAGGCTATGGGCATTGATGTTTGGCTGCCCAGAACTATTGCCGATCATCAGCAAACATCGGTATCCGAAACTGTAGCTGAACCGTCCGACAACTGGGACGCTCTGCAATCCGAAGTCGCCGTCTGCACGCTATGCGACTTATGCAAAACCCGCAGCCAAACCGTAAGCGGCTCGGGCAATAAAAATGCCGAATGGATGATTATCGGCGAAGCGCCTGGACAAAGCGAAGACCAGCAAGGCTTGCCGTTCGGTCGCACCGGTTCCCTACCGGTTGCGACACTTCCGCCATCCCTGGCAGTCGTTGGCAAAGCGGATCTGCTGTTAACGGAAATGCTAAGAGCCATAGGCCTTGACCGGGAACAGGTTTTTATAACTAATGTTGTAAAATGTAGGCCTCCCGACAACCGAGAGCCCAAAGCTAACGAAGTTAAAGCCTGCAAAGCTTATTTGCTGCGGCAACAGGCGCTGATCAAACCGAAAATCATCCTGGCTTTAGGGCATGTCGCCGCCCAAACGCTGCTAAACACAGATCAGCCGATAGCCGAACTACGCGGCAAAATACACGCTTTAAATGACACGCCGGTTGTTGTAGTCTATCACCCGGCATACTTGTTAAGATCGTTGCCGGACAAGTGCAAAGCCTGGGCGGATTTAAAGCTCGCGTTGCAAACAGTTAAAAACATTAAAGGTTGATCATGTTGGGAATGATGTTAGAAAAAATAAAAGACTTTGTGGTTTACGATGCCGACCGGGAGTTCTACGCCAAACTGTTCCCCGACTCGGTGGGCAGAAAAGATTTAATGCGCCTGAGAAAAATGAGAAGTTCCGATTTACCCGGTGTTATGGCGCTTGAACGGGAAAACTATCAATTTCCCTGGGGAGAAGACATATTCAAGGACTGCTTTAAAGCCAACTATGCCTGCTGGGTCTGTGAAGAGGCCAATGTCGTGCTGGGTTACAGCATACTCGCCATGGCTGTCGGCGAAGCGCATGTTTTAAACATTTGTGTGGCATCAGCCGAACAGGGACAAGGGATAGGTCGTAAAATGCTGGAAAACCTGATCGAAACAGCCAGAGGCCGGGCGGAAACCATGTTCCTGGAAGTCAGACCGTCCAACACCGTCGCCATCGCCCTTTATGAAAACATGGGCTTCAACGAAATCGGCGTCAGAAAAGGTTATTATCAGTCGGAAAATGGCCGTGAAGACGCCATCATGCTGGCAATGCAGATTTTTTAACGGCTGATCTGGTAACTACTGACTTTAATGATAGAACACGGACACATTAAGGCTAAAGCCTAAGAATTCGAAAAGCTCTTAAACCTCAATGCAAGCTTTTTCAGCCCTTCGCCCTTAGTCTTTCCCTTTATTTCAAATTATCCGTCACATGCGGCTCTATCAGTTGGTACATGATTTGATGCATTTTTGGGCTTGCGGCAATCAGGTTGCCTGACTCCAGATACTTATCATTAAAAGAAAAATCGGTAATCACGCCGCCCGCTTCCTTTATCAATAAAATCCCTGCGGCCATATCCCACTCCATCAGGCCAATTTCCCAGAAGCCATCCAAGCGCCCGGCAGCCACGTAAGCCAGATCAAGCGCCGCAGCGCCCGCGCGACGAATGCCCGCCGAATCAGTTGCTATTGCGCGGAACATGCCCAAATAAGCATCCATGTGCAAATCGGTTTTAAACGGAAAACCGGTGCCGATCAATGCGCCTTTCAAGCTGGTTTGATGGGTGACACGCAGGCGACGATTGTTCAACATCGCGCCGCCGCCGCGTTTGGCAGTGAATAACTCATCACGCAACGGATCGTAAATGACGCCGACCTCAATCCTGCCTTTATGTTTTAAAGCAATGGAAACGCAGTATTGCGGAAAGCCGTGCAGGAAGTTGGTAGTGCCGTCCAGCGGGTCGATGACCCAGACAAAATCATTGCCTTGCTGTACACCGCTTTCTTCGGCCAAGATGCTATGCTCTGGATAAGCAGCCTTGATGATGTTGATGATTTCCCGTTCGGCCATGCGATCAACCTCGCTGGCATAATCGTTCCTACCTTTTTGATCGACCTTTAGGTGACCAATATTATCGGATGAGCGGAGTATCAAGTCGCCGGCGCTTCTTGCGGCACGGACGGCAGTATTTAACATGGGTTGCATAGGCGGAATTATATAAGTACAGACGACTGCATGGACATGGGATGGTTCGGCTACGCTCACCACATGGATAGAGCACCAAAAGTAGGCGCTTTAGGCGATGCAGGTGCAATTGTCGAAAAATACATATGATACCAAATCTTTTGCTAAACTTAGGCTCTTTTTTCAACCAAGGACAATGCCTTGCTATCTACTATAAAAATTGTGTTGGTCGAAACATCGCATCCGGGAAATATCGGCGCCGTTGCCCGTGCGATGAAAAACATGAAGATGCATAACCTGTGGTTGGTTTCGCCTAAAATCTTCCCCAGCGCCGATGCAACAGCAAGGGCTTCCGGTGCAGATGACGTTTTATCGGGCGCAACCGCCTGCCAGACGCTACAGGAAGCCATTGCCGATTGCCAACTGGTGATTGGCACCAGCGCCCAATGCCGTACCATTAGCTGGCCGGAAATAACACCCAGAGAATGTGCAGAGAAAGTCTTAATTAATGAACCTGGCAACAAAGTAGCCATCGTTTTTGGCCGTGAAAATTCTGGCTTAAAAAACCACGAACTAGACCTGTGTCACTTTTTGCTGCGTATCCCCTGTAACAGCGAATTCAGCTCCTTAAATATTGCCGCAGCTGTGCAGGTTGTTTGTTATGAACTATTTGTCGCATCCGGACTGGCCGCACAAGAAGAAATTAGGGTCGGAGATAAAGGTAAAGAACCTTTGGCTACGTCAGCGCAAATGGAATCTTTCTATGCTCACATGACTGAAGCATTATCCGACATAGGCTTTATGCATCCCGCCAAATCAATATCCATCATGCGGCGTTTGCGGCGGATTTATAACCGGGTACAACTGGACACCAAGGAACTGGACATACTCCGAGGCATCCTGAGGATGTCCCAAGGCCATAAGCGGAATAACGATGTTTAACCGAATTAAAGAAGATATTGCCTGCGTATTCGACCGCGATCCGGCGGCGCAATCGGTCTTTGAAGTGATTACCATCTACCCCGGATTTCATGCCGTTTTAATTCATCGACTCAGCCATTTTCTCTGGCTAGCCGGGTTCAGATGGCTGGCCCGGTTTATTGCTCATACCAGCCGCTGGCTGACCGGGATTGAAATTCACCCGGGCGCCGTCATAGGTAGGCGTTTTTTCATTGATCACGGCATGGGCGTGGTGATCGGCGAAACCGCCGTTATCGGCGACGACTGCACCTTGTACCATGGCGTAACCCTGGGTGGAACCAGCTGGGACAAGGGCAAACGCCATCCGACCTTGCATAACGGCGTGGTGATAGGTGCAGGAGCAAAAGTTTTAGGGCCTATCGATATAGGTGAAAATGCCAGAGTGGGTTCAAACTCGGTGGTCTTAAAACCGGTACCGGCGGGCGCAACTGTAGTTGGGATTCCCGGACATATCGTCGACCCCAATAGCAGGCCCGTAGCGGATGAGCGCGACAAAATCGCGTCGGCAATCGCTCCAGGCATTGCTCTACCTCCTGCATCCATGCAGTCGTATAAAATGGGTTTCCATGCCTACGGTACAACAACCGATGTGCCCGACCCCATCGCCTACGCCATTAACCACATGTTGGATCATATCCATGAAATGGACAAGCAGATAGAAACCCTGCAAAAAGCACTCAATGACGCAGGCATTAAATACACGGAATCGCCCATATCTAAGCTGAACGGCTGCGAAATTGAGGACGGCTAGGAAAGAAGGCGCGAGACAAAAAACGAAGGGCAAAAATAATTTGCTTATCGGTTTAACAGTATTTCAATATTTAGCTCCAGCCCTTTCCCCTGCCCATCAAAGGGTATAATAGTTGACTATTTTACTAGGTTATGTATAGTGACAATACCTTAACGCTATTTATAGAGGATACTACTGTGCGCTTAACAACTAAAGGCCGCTATGCGGTCTCTGCAATGCTAGACTTGGCTTTCCACAGTCAAATAAAACCAGTCACCTTGACGGAGATTGCGGCTCGTCAAACCATTTCCCTGTCTTATCTGGAACAACTATTCGCCCGATTACGCAGAGCTGGCATGGTAAAAGGTGTGCGCGGACCTGGCGGCGGTTACAAACTGTGCCGCAAGACCAGTGACATTAATATTGCCGAGATTATCGCAGCTGTCGATGAAACGCTTGATTCAACAAAATGCGGCGGTGAGGCTAACTGTCAGAAAGATCAAACCTGTTTAACGCATGACCTATGGATGGGCTTGAGTGGGCAGATTAGGAATTATTTAGAGGACATTTCTTTAACCGACCTGTTAGAAAAAAAACGGGTTCAGGAAGTTGCCAAAAGGCAGCATCACGATGCTCAGCAATCTATTGTAATTCACCGTCACCCCGAATAACTCAGCCTGAAAGATCTACCTTGATCAGAACGCGACCACCCCACTGGATGATCGCGTTCTGGAGGCGATGCTTCCCTTTTTAAAAGCAGTCTACAGCAATCCTTCCCGCTTATATCGGCACGGCAGAATCGCCACCAGCACCATCGATGCGGCGCGCGAACAGCTTGCAGCGCTGATTGGCGTACAACCGGGGCAAATCATCTTTACCAGCGGCGGCACCGAAGCCAATAACCTGGCCTTGGCAACCTTAGAGAATCCAGCTCGGCCTTGATAGTCATGGGCGTTGAACCTAGCGAAACAAAAAGCGCAATCTGCATCAGTTTGGGGAAAGCCAACACCGAAACTGAAATTATCGGATTTATCAAACAATTAACACCCTTAACCCTAAAAGGATAAAGAGGAAATCATGCCTGTCTCATTAACCGAAAGTGCCGCCCGGCAAATCAAAAAACAACTGGAAAAACGCGGCAAAGGCCTGGGTCTAAAGCTGGGCGTAAAACAATCCGGCTGCTCAGGATATGCTTACATAATCGATTATGCCGACGCGTTGAATGAAGGCGATGCGGTGTTTGAAAATTTCGACGTAAAAGTCATCGTCGCCGCAAACGACCTGGAATTTGTGGACGGTATAGAACTGGATTATCGCCGGGAAGGCATTAATGAAGCCTTCCAGTTCAATAACCCGAATGTAAAAGGCACTTGCGGTTGCGGCGAGAGTTTTTCTGTTTAATTAAGGAAACAGCACGGACTTACACGGCTGGATGAAGTAACCGCAACAAATCCACTATTACACAAGCTTCATCAGGCTTACTGCTTGGTATAAATGTAACTTTTAGACCATCACCGATGATCAGACTGAGGATGTCATCAACAAACTCAACCATCGGCCTCGGAAAACACTAAACTATAAAACGCCTCATGTTGTATTTTTTGGCGATACTGGACGTGAAGCCTCATGAATGCACAAGAGTTGAATCTTCGATAAACATGCTATAAAATCCAGAATGTTCCTAACGACTTCGTTAGAAGTCTTGTACAAACTAACCTAAGGCTATTTCCATGAAAAAAAAATTATTGATAGCAGGCATAAGTTCCGTTCTTTTGACAGCCTGTATAACTGATCCCAACACAGGGCAATCCGGCCTTAGTAAAACCGCTATGGGTGGGGGATTAGGCGCAATAGCCGGCGCAGGCGCAGGTACGCTGTTTGGTGGCAATGATCTTAAAAATGCCGGACTGGGTGCTTTAGCCGGCGGTGTCGTTGGGGCGGCCGTGGGTGCCTATATGGATCATCAGGAACAGGAAATGCAGCGGTCTTTGCAAGGCACGGGTATAGAGGTGCAAAGAACGGCGGAAAACACCCTTAACCTGACCATGCCAAGCAACGTTACTTTTGCGTTTAATTCGGCAGATTTAACCCCGCAAGCGCAAGGCGCCCTGGATTCAGTAGCGAAAGTATTAAATCAATATCCTGATTCTACGATCAATGTAACCGGGCATACTGATGATGTAGGCTCAGACAGCTACAATCAAGTGTTATCTGAACGACGAGCTGCCAGCGTTGCGGGTTATTTGCCTCAACATGGCGTAAATATTTCCCGTTTAACTCAACAGGGCATGGGCGAAAAATTGCCGAAACTGCCTAATATAAATGAGGCGAATCGCGGACAAAATCGTCGAGTGGAGTTAGCTATTATTGCCAATAAAAATGCTGGCTCGCAGCAAGGGTCTTCTCAACAACAAGGTTACCCACAACAGCAGGGCTATCCTCAGCAACAAGGCTATCCGCAACAGCAGAGTTATCCTCAGCAACAGGGCTATCCGCAGCAGCAGCAGCAGCAACAATATTATTACCCCCAATAACCATCAAGACCTTAAACCGTCCTGTTGTTCTTTCATTTTCCGGTCATGACCCCAGCAAAATCGCTGCATAATCAATGGGGTCAGGTTAAATTAATTTAACGCTGTAATATGGCTTATTTGTAGGGTGGGTTCGCCGCCAGGCAATCCGCCGCAACTGCGACGGACTGTCATCGGCATTGCGTATTGATTGGCGGTTTGCTAAAGCGAAACCGCCCTACGCTTAGGTGACCTTATCCGGCCTTCTGCTTTTTTTAAAAATCCGTGTAAACCCGCCCGATCCACGTCGCCTAGAGGCGCCTACTTTTGGCATCCGTCGACTGCATGGACAGATATTTGCTCCGTGCAATATCTGCATTCCCCACATCCCTGTGGGTTATGCAGGAGGTAGAGCAATGCATGCAGGAAAATGCTCCAGGCATTTCCTGCATTCAGCACATCCATGTACTTTGAGCAATTGCCGAGTTCTATTACAAATCCAACATTTAATGCCAGTAGTTAGAACAACTTAACCAAAGCGGCAACCAATCCAGATTGCTTTATCAACCGAAATTAATCTTAGCCTCCAAATCATTACTCGAATCGGCATTTTTCAACACCTCCTCCAAACTGACTCGCCCCTCTCTGTACAAGCCGTACAGGGCGTCATCAAATGTCCTCATGCCTTTGCTGCCACTTGAGGTCATAGCCGATTTAATTTCATTCAACTCGCCTTTTAAAATCAGGTTCGAGATATGCGGAGTGTTGATCATCACTTCAATGGCGGCGCAACGTTTCCCAGCTATGTCGGGGATCAAACGCTGCGAAATAACGGCGTTCAAGTTAGTGGCAAGATCCATGAACAATTGTGCATGGTGGTCATGGGGAAACATGTTGATTATCCGCTCCATGGCTTGGTTGGCGTTGTTGGCGTGCATGGTCGAGATGCATAAGTGACCGGTGTTGGCCAGTTCCAAGGCGGCCGCCATGGTTTCTTGGTCGCGGATCTCGCCGATCAAAATCACATCGGGCGCTTCCCGAAAACAGGCTTTTAGCGCTCTGGCATAGGAGTCGGTATCGACGCCGACTTCGCGCTGGTTGACGATGGATTTTAAGTTCGGGTGCGAGAATTCGACCGGGTCTTCGATGGTCAGAATATGCCCTGCTGAATTGGCGTTGCGGTGGTTGATCATGGCCGCCAGGGTGGTCGACTTTCCCGCTCCGGTTCCGCCTACCATTAATAACAACCCCCGTTTAGCCATGATTAATTCCATTAAAATATCCGGCGTACCTAAATCCTTGCCGGTGGGAATAGTCGAGGGAATCAGCCGCATAACCAGCCCCACGGTTTTACGCTGATAAAAGACATTGGCACGAAACCGTGCGCTGCCATCGGGCAGGGAGATCGCAAAATCCAAATCCCGCCTCACGACAAACTCATCGATTTGTTCCTGGGTCATAATCCCGAAAGCACCCGATTTCGTTAGCTCAGGAGTCAACAAAAAATCGTCCAGCGCCACAATTTTGCCATAAATTTTGGCTTTGACCGTCGAACCCACCGTTAAAAACAAATCCGAGGCATTCAATTTAGCCATTTCCGCCAGATACGGCAGGATATTTAAATCATCTACTGGTGCTGCACCCAAAATTTGATAACCGACAGCTTCCGACTCATCATGTTCGACTTTAGCCTGTCCCGCGTCCGGGACGATCATCAATACCAAACCGTTATCTTCGAGCTTGGCGTTAACCGTGAATTTTTCCCCGTCGGGTGCGGCGCAATTAAATTTAAGCGCTTTGTTTTGGACTAATTCCTGCTTCTGGGCGTCGTTAATCAGGCCAAAGGTGATTTCTTTGATGATGTTTGGGCTGAGTTCGTTTTTACCGAGCGGATATTCCTCGCCAGATATTCCCAATAGCGCCGGAGAACCCGCTTTTAAAGACAAGCTATCCGCATTTTTTTCCAGCATTAATTTTAAATAAGGTGTCAGGGTCATATCGATATCTGGTTTGTGTATAAAAGACTAAAGACTAAAGACTAAGGGCGAAAGGTTAAGGACAAAAAAGTCATGCGCCTTTCGTCCTTAGTCTTTCGCCTCACACCTTCACATCATTGTCCTTATTGCTAAAATTTTACTCCTCGTCGCCGCCGTCCTCTTTCGATTGCAACGCAAGCCCACCAGTCGACCGGTCTTCGCCGGATGCCAGCTTGATCTGCAAGCGCAATTCATTCTGGGAGTCGGCATTCCTTAAGGCCTCTTCATAATCGATTTTGCCCGATTGATACAGCTCCAACAAGGCTTGGTCGAAGGTTTGCATGCCCAGTTCGCGGGACTTGGCCATCAGCGGTTTGATGCTGGAGGCCTCGCCCTTGGCGATATAATCTGAAATCAACGGTGTATTCAATAAAATCTCAATGGCCGCGCAACGTCCGCCATCAACGGTTTTAACCAGACGCTGGGAAATAATGGCGCGTAAATTGACTGAAATATCCTGCATCAATTTTGCCTGAGACTCCTGAGGGAAGAAACCTAAAATTCGGTCGATAGCTTGATTGGCGTTGTTGGCATGTAAAGTAGCCAGAGCCAAATGGCCGGTTTGGGAAAATTCAAGCCCGTAATTCATAATCTCTTTATCGCGAATTTCGCCCAACACGATCACATCGGGAGCCTGCCGCAAAGTATTGTGCAGTCCGGCCTCCCAACTCTTGGTATCGACGCCGACTTCCCGTTGCATGATTACGCAATTTTTATGGTTATGTACATATTCGATGGGATCTTCCAAGGTGATGATATGGCCGTAACTGTTCGCATTACGATGGTCGATCATCGCCGCCATCGATGTTGATTTACCAGAACCCGTACCGCCGACCATGATCACCAGGCCGTTTTTGTTCATCATCACGTCTTTTAAAACAGGCGGCAAACCCAGCTTATCGAAATTAGGTATTTCGGCGGCGATGACCCTGATGACCAAGCCCTGGCAACCTTGCTGTACAAAGGCGTTGCACCGGAACCTTGACAACCCGGCAGGCGAAATGGCGAAATTGCATTCTTGTGACTCCTCAAATTCCTTGAGTTGTTTATCATTCATAATGCACTGCGTCAGCGCCTTGGAATCGTTAGCCGATAATGGCTGCTGCGAAACCGGCGTCATCCTGCCTTTGACTTTTATTGCGGGTGGAAAACCGGCGGTAATAAATAAATCAGACCCTTCTTTATGCAGCATAAGTTTTAGCAACTTAATCATAAAGTCCATCGCTTCTTTTCTTTCCACTGACTTACCCCTGTATTGGTTCGCTGCATATGATTTCCTGCTTAGCAAGATACTTCAGACTACAAGGACGTATTAAGCTTGCCATCCATGGCGTTATACTTTTGGTGCTCTACCTCCTGCGTCCATACAAGTCGTGGATACCCGCTTCCCGGCGGGTATGACGAACTATTTTGATTCAGCTGAATCATCTTGCTAATCAGGTATGGTTTTACCCGGAATGGGGTAAGACTCGGTTGATTATAATTTTAATTAAGTAAAGATACCTATAAAAAACACTTGCCGGTCAGGATTTATACAACGCGGACAACTGTTGGCGCCGATTGAAAGCCCCATTTAGGAACGTGCACGAAATAACTTGAGCAAGTTAACTCGTAACAAATAAAACAATTGTAGGAGCGGCTAAAGTTATTAAGACCACCACACACCTGTAGATTACTCAAAATAAACGTAACTATTCAGCGTAGGGATAACATCCCTGACAAACCACCGCTTCGGCAAGCCTAGTGCTGACCCTCAAAGGGCATCTTACCCTTAACGGCCAATGGCGTAGGAATGTTATCCCTACGCTGAATAGTTACAAATAAACTACAATAGGCACAACCTAAACTACCACCCAGTAACCGGAACCTATGGAAGCTAATACAAACGCAATAAAATCTTTGGCCGTGATGTGCAGCGGCGGCGACAGTCCCGGCATGAATTCGGCGGTACGCTCGGTAGTCAGGACCGCTATCGGTCTGGGCATTGACGTTTACGGCATCTATAAAGGCTATTCCGGCTTGCTGGAGGGCAATATCCACAAGCTCAGCCTGTCATCAGTCGGCAATATCATCCAGCGCGGCGGAACCATACTCGACACCTCGCGCTGCCTAGAATTCCATACCCCGGAAATCAGGCACAAAGCCGCACACATTTTAGCCAGAAAACATATTGACGGCTTGGTGGTCATCGGCGGCAACGGTTCGTTTGCCGGTGCGATGACCTTGCATCAAGAACATGACATTCCGGTGATCGGCATACCAGGCACCATCGATAACGATATTTCCGGCACCGAATACACGATAGGCTTCAACACCGCCGTACAGACCGCCGTCAATGCCGTAGACAACATCCGGGACACCGCCTCGTCCCATGCGCGCACCTTCCTGGTCGAAGTCATGGGGCGTAAATCATCATTTATCGCCTTACAAGTCGGCGTATGCACCGGCGCCGAACATGTTGTGCTGTCCAACCAAGCGGTCGATTACGAGAAGATTGTCAACGGCATCAATAAAGGCACGGAGCGCGGCAAAACCTCATCCATCATCATCGTGGCTGAAGGCGAAAAAGCCGGTTTGTCCTACGAAATAAAAGACACGCTGATGAAACAATACAACCTTAGCGTCCACGCCTGTATTTTAGGACATATCCAACGCGGAGGAAGTCCTACCGCACTGGACCGCCTCATTGCCTCAGAAATGGGTTATGCCGCCGTACAAGCCCTTTCTCAAGGACTGCGCTGCCATGTCACCGCTTTCAATAAAGGCGCAATCGACATGGTTCCGTTATCGGCCTGCCTGGAAGGGAAAAGCGAGTCTAACGAAGCGCAGCTTGAATTGATCCGCGCCCTGGCCATTTAACCGAACCAACGATGAAAGCACAAATAGGCCAAAAATCCCCGTTATTATCCGTTTCTGCCTGGGTTCAGGGAACTGAGGTAAATTTTGACCGGCTATTGGGCCAAGTCGTCCTGATTGAAATATTTCAGGTCAATTGTCCGGGTTGTTTTTTATACGCATTGCCTCAGGCTGTAGACTTGTACCGGAAATATTCGGAACACGGTTTATCGATATTGGGCGTCGCTACCGCGTTTGAGGATTTTGATATAAACAATCTGGAAAATCTAATCCGTCTGGCCGAAAACGGTGAGGTGGTCGGCGAAACGCTACGAGTGTTAAGCCAAAAAGACCAGTTAAATGCAGGCCGCCTGCCCTATCGCATTCCGTTTCCGCTGACAATGGATCGTTTGAACAAACGTCAAGCCGAGGCGACCGACAATGACATCGTAAACTTTATCAAAGACCGTATTCCAAATTTCGAACAGCGGCAGGAAGCGGATCAACAAAAGATCAGACAGCAAGTACAGAATTATTTTCTGTCTCTTGATTACCATGCAGAAACGTTTGAACGTTTCGACTTAAAAGGCACACCCTCCCATATTCTAGTGGATAAACAAGGCATACTCAGGGATTGCGCATTTGGCGCTTACCCCGAGTTGGAAGCACGGATATTAGGATTATTGCAGGAATAAAATGCTCAGCTTGAAACGAGATTTGGAGAGAACCAAAAATGCCCAACCTGCAACCGGAATGGGTAGTGGGTTAAATCTGTAATTTAGTCAAGGACTCGACCGCCGATACAGCACACACCATTAACCCCAAATCAAACCGGGGGTTATCATCCTGTTTCATGATAGCCTGCATAACCAACACGAGCGGATCGCCAAGCCGAAAATCCATGACATTCAGCCTCGGATACAGACACAGATTGAGAGTGCCTGCGCTTGGCTTTACCCGCTTTATTATTCGGGAAAGGAATAATCGTTGCCTTGGCTTTGGTGAGAAGCAAATATCTGTCCATGCAGTCAACTTTAGCGGGTAGTTGTTACCCTTTCAAATAAAGCCATCGACTCCACATGTCCGGTCTGCGGGAACATATCCATCACCCCGGCTTTAACCAGTTTATAGCCCAGTTCATTCACCAAAATCCCCGCATCACGGGCGAGAGTTGACGGATTGCAAGACACATAAACAATCTGCTCAGGCTGCCATTTTTTAAAATGCTGCAAGACCTCCGATGCCCCGGCTCTGGAAGGATCGAGCATGATTTTATTGTATTTCCGATTGGCCCAAGGCTGATCGCTTATGTCTTTGCTTAAATCGGCCGCGTAAAACTCGACGTTTTCTATGCCGTTATGACGGGCATTTTCTTTAGCATGATTAACCAAGGGTTGATCGCCTTCTACGCCGACTACGGAACCTGCAAACTTCGCCATCGGCAGAGTAAAATTGCCCAGGCCGCAAAACAAATCCAGCACCGAGTCGTGTTCATTCAAATCTAAAGTCTCAAGCACCCTGTTAATCATCTGCTGGTTAATTTCATAATTAACCTGAGTAAACATCGCGGGTTTGAACTTAAACTCCAAGCCCTGATCCGGCAACGCATAAGTCAGCATCACTTCCGGCTCACCATCCAGCGGCACGATGGTATCAGGGCCTTTGGATTGCAGGCACAGCGATATATTATGTTCATGAGCAAACTCACGCATCCGTTCCTTATCGGCATCGGTCGGCGGCTCCAGCACCCGAAACGCCAACACGCATTGCTCATCGCCGATAGCCACTTCAATCTGGGGAATTTTATCCTTGATGGTCAAGCCGCCGATCAAAGCCGACAAAGCCATTAGCTTGGTGCCGACGATCGGATGCATCACGATGCAGCTTTCAATTTCAGCTAAGTAAGGATGCCGTCTTTCCCTGAAACCGACCAGCACCCGGTTTTTTTTCTCGACATATTTAACGCCCATCCGCGCTTTGCGCCGATAACCCCAATGCGAACCTATCAGCGGCGGCCAAAGCTCCGGTACTTCAACCTTGCCGATGCGTTTAAACTGATCGACCAGCAATTCCTGTTTGATCCTGATTTGCGCGGACGCTTCGACATGCTGAAAGCTGCAACCGCCGCATACGCCGTAATGCGCACACAACGCATCAACCCGGTCGGCGGAGTGGCTTAACAGTTTGACGACCTTGCCTTCCGCATAATCCTTGCGGCTGTCGGTGTAGACAAACTCCACCTCCTCATCCGGCAATGCCTCATCGATAAATATCACCTTGCCATCGACATGCGCTACCCCGCGCCCGTCATGAGCTAAGGATTCGATGGTCACTTTAACCGGCTCGACCGGCAGCGGCTTTTTTGCTCTTCTTCTATTTGCCATGTTTATTTTTGTTTCCAGATTCCTGATGATTGATACCACCAGCCCGGCTGAGCATTACTCACCCAGCGACCGGCAAAAGTTGATTTGATTTGCGCCGCCCAATCGGGATGGCCGTTGGCATTGGCAATCGCCTGATACAGCGCCTGCCGGTCGGCATTTTCTGCGGCGACCAGCTTATTGACCTGGTTCCTGTCTTTAAGCGGCACGCTTTCAATACCCCTGACCGCCAGTAGGCCGTCTGCCTGTATGCCGATAAAACCGGCTGCATATAAAGGTTGCAGACTGGCAAAACGGCTTGCCATCGCGGCGCGCAACTGCCTGATTTCGGCGCTGTCAATTGCCAAGTCCGCCTCACCGGCCTGCGCGGGCGACATCACGACATTAATCGCCGCATCAATCATTTGATAGGCATTCACCTGCCAATCCGGCAAGCTTGCCTTAGGCTTGGGTTCCGCTTTTTGCGGAGCCATATTTTGAATGTCTTTGATGATTTCGTCTGCAGCTTTTTCAGCGGCAG
>JBCKWO010000030.1:0-23519 GCA_038922535.1 Methylobacter sp.
GATCGACGGCGCATATTAACAGTGCAGTCTTGAGCTGGGGTTGTTCGACGATTGCAGAAAAAGGGAAGCTGGTTGGGTTCATTTTAAAAATGGATGTTTGTCCACGAAAGGCACGAAAAGCACGAAAAAAATCAATAGAGTTGCCAGGCAAAGGTTTGTCCCTAATATTTCTGATGAGGCGTAGGCCGGAATAAGACCACCCAAGGCTCTCCTGAGCGACGTCGAGGAGCGCGTAGCGCGAGGTGTGGCGTTGCCTACATGGATGTAGGTAAGGGGCGTGAGCAGGAGCGGAAGCTTTTCCGGCGAATTTGCGCGGTGTTTGCCGGAAACACCTGTTCTTGCTACCGCTCGAACCGGCTTATTCCGGCCTACATGGCTGAATTTATTTTGTTGCATTACAAAGCCTCTTACCCTATTGGTAACAAGCAACAGCTTGGTTTCTCTTGGGGTATTTTCGTGCTTTTCGTGTTTTTCGTGGATAAAAGATTTTGCTATGTTCATCATGCACTGCGCGGTGTTTCGCCGCGCGCCTCCAGCAAGGTTTCGCTATGCAGAAATAAGGCCTGCAATGCGTCCAGCGTTTGTTGTTTGGGTTCGGCCCACATGCCCCGACCGGCAGCTTCCAGCAGGCGTTCGGCTATCGCATTTTGCGCCCACGGGTTGGCTTCTTCCAGAAAGCGCTGCATCTCGGGATCCAGCGCGTAAGTTTCGGCGACCTGCTCGTACATCCAATCGTCCATCACCTGCGCGGTGGCATCGTAGCCGAATAAATAATCGACGGTTGCGGTCAGTTCCAGTCCGCCTTTGTAGCCATGGCGGCGGATGCTGTCCAGCCATTTGGGGTTGACCACGCGGGAGCGGAATACCCGCAAGGTTTCTTCCTTTAAGTCTCGCACTTGCGGACGAGACGGGTCGTGGCTGTCGCCGAAATACTTGCGCGGTTGTGATCCGGTCAAGGCGCGGATGGTGGCGATCATGCCACCGTGGAATTGCAGGTAATCGTCGCTGTCGAAAATATCGTGTTCGCGGTTGTCCTGGTTGTGCAACGCCACCTGAACGCCGGATAGCCGCGTTCTGAACGCATCGCGTTGGTCTTCGCCTTGTTGCTCACGGCCATAAGCATAGCCGCCCCAATTGACATAGGCTTCGGCAAAATCGGCATCGGTCTGCCAGTTTTTTTCCTGGATTAACGGCAAGATACCTGCGCCGTAACTGCCGGGTTTGGCGCCGAAAATACGGAAAGCGGCGCGTTGCGCGGCTTCATCTTCGCTCAGGCCTTTGCCTATCCAAGCGCCCAGTTCGGCAAGATAGTGCTTGCGCACAAAGTTCTGCGACAGCGGTTCGTCCAGCGCAATAACCGTATTAACTGCATCGTCGATTAAGTCGATCAGTTGCGGAAAAGCGTCGCGGAAAAAACCGCTGATGCGGGTCGTCACATCAATGCGCGGGCGTTTTAATTCATCCAGAGGAATGACTTCGACGCCGGTCACACGGCGGTTTTCGACCTGCCATACCGGACGCACGCCGAGCAGCGCTAAAATCTGCGCCACGTCATCGCCGTGGGTGCGCATTGCGCTGGTACCCCAGATGCTGATCGCCACGCTTTCGGGATAAGCGCCGGTTTCGCGGACATAGCGAGTCAGCACTTCATGGGCAAGTTGTGATCCAACTCGCCAAGCCGATTGGGAGGGCACGCTACGCGGATCAACCGAGTAAAAATTGCGTCCGGTCGGCAGGATGTGCGCCATGCCGCGTGTCGGCGAGCCGCTGGGGCCAGCGGGGACATAGCCACCGGACAAGCCGCGCAGTAAGTTGTCGATTTCGTCGGTGGCGCGGGCAAGATTGGGCGCTAATTGCTGGCAGGCAAAGTTCAGTACCCGTTTTATTGCGCTGCTATCGGCAGCGTGGTTGCCGAATGTTTTGCTTAGGCTCAAGTCTATGGCTGATTCGGCAAAACCGTGTGCCTGTAATTCAGTGAATAACTGTTTGCACAGCGCTTCGATGGTTTCCAAGATATCGGCATGGGTCGCCAAAGGCCGTCCCGCCAGCTGTTCAAGCTCGGGTACTGCTTGCTCCATTCGGCGGCCTGGGTGTTCCCGTAGCGAGTCCATGCTCAGGCCGAATAATCGGGCAATTTCAATAGGCAGGCCGGGTATATCCTGGTTCGGCAGGCGGGTTAGCGAGACCAGTATGTCGGTCAGTTGTTCGTTTTCGGGTGCTAGTCCGAGGATATGCAAGCCATCGCGAATTTGCGCCGCGCCCAATTCGCAAAGATAGCCGTCCAAGTCTTCGATCAAGTGAGCGACGTCGGCACCGGCCATTTTGGTCAGAATTTCTGGCAGTTTATCTCCGTGATGATCATCGTGGTCATGATGGTGTTCTTCATGTTCATGTTCATGTTCATGATCGTGGTGGTGATGGTGATGGTGATGGTCGTGACCGTGATGCTCATGTTCGTCATGGTGGTGGTCATGATGATCGGCAGGGTGGTGCTCATCGTCATGATCGTCATGATGTCCATGATGGTTGTCATCGTGGTCATGATCATGATGCAACAACCGGGCTTGCAAATCGGCATCCAGGTTGGTCTCTTTGACCAAGTCCCAAATCTGCTGCTGCAACAGCGGCAGCTTGGCAGGATCAAGCACTTCCACCTGGTAATATTCATCCACCAGTTGGGTCAATTGTGCCAATGCGCCGTAAGTGTCGGCGGTGGTCATCGGCGGCGTCAGGTGATCGATGACGACGGCATGGGCGCGGCGCTTGGCCTGCGCACCTTCGCCGGGATCATTGATGATGAACGGGTAAAACAACGGCATGTCACCCAGCAGCGCATCGGGAAAACAGTTTTCCGACAAGCCTATGCCTTTGCCCGGCAGCCATTCGAGCGTGCCGTGCTTGCCGACATGGACAATGGCATCGGCTTTCCATTCGTCGCGCAACCAGCGATACAGCGCATAGTAATGGTGGGTCGGCGGCAGGTCGGGCTGGTGGTAAATGGCGTCAGGATCCATGCCGTAACCGCGCGGCGGCTGCAAGGCCACGAAGCTGTTGCCCAGCTCCATGCCCGCTAAGGCGATATGGCCGTCATGCACATAAGCCTCACCCGGCGCAGCTCCCCATTGCGCGTTCATTTTGGCTTGCATCTCAACAGGTAAGTCTTCAAACCACGATTGATATTGCGCCGCCGGTACGCGCCCAATGGCATGGTTTAGCTGTTCGCTGGTCAGATAAGTGTTGTCGTAAGAACAACGGTCGATCAACTCATGAATCAGCGCGGTGCCGCTTACAGGCAGATTGCCAATGTTATAGCCGTCGTTTTGCATGGCTTGCAGAATCTGCATTAGCGATGCCGGTGCATCCAGCCCCACCGCATTGCCGATTTGCGAGGCCTTGCTGTTGGAGTTGGTGAACACAAAGGCGATGTGCTTATCGGCATTATTAAGGCGTTTTAGCCGGGCAAAACGCGAGGCGATCCCGGCAATACGCGCAACCCGATCTTGCACAGGTTCGTATTCGATCAGTTCATTAGAGAGGCCGGAGGTAAGCGCCTTAAACGACAGTGGTACGGTGATGATGCGCCCGTCAAATTCCGGCAACACCACATTCATTGCCGCATCCAGCGGGTTGAGGCCGCGCGCCGATTGTTCCCATTGCTGCTGCATCATGCCGCTGGTGATGGCTTGCAACACCGGTACATTGAGTTGCTCCAGCACGGCCACCGACCAGCCTGCGGGCGTCGAGCCGCCTGGAGTGATTTCACCCATCGCAAATGCGGTGGTATTGATCAGCACGTCGATATGCGCGCCTTGTTTGCCGCTGAAATAGCCTAGCGCAGTCGGCAAGGTGTTGTCATTTTGACCTGCACGTAGGGACGAAGTGAACACGGGCAGCACATTCAGGCCGCGCTTTTCCAGCTCATTAACCAAAGCATCGATAAAGCGCGTATTGCCGCTCATCCAATGGGCGCGGTAGAAGACGATGCCGACGCTGGCTAACTCAGGTTTTCGTACGGCAAGCCAGTCGTCTATGCTGGCGTCTTGGGATAAATCAGGATGATAAATGCCGTGTTCCGGCAAATCGACGGGGGCATCATAACCAAAACCGGTTAGTAAAAAATGATCAGACAGGTAGCGCAGCAGTTGCGCCATGTTGACGCTGCCGCCCGCTTGAAAATAACGCTGAACTTGATGTAGGACATCGGCGGGTACGGTGGACGCGGCGGCTAATTCCGGGTCAGGCTCACCAGTGCCGCTGATGACGATTAGGTGCAGTTGTTGGTTTTTCGCATGACGCAGCAGATCGGAAAAGCCGGGTACACTGCCGAGCCGACCCAAAACACGCAACACGATGATGCGGGTTGAAGTCAGTTGATGCGCCAGCAGTTCTGCCATTTGCGCATCACTTTCCAATGCTTGCAAATTGATGCCGACAACTTGCGCGAATCCATCGGGCATTTGCGTTTGAGCACTTTGCAATACCACCAGATCGTTGGGTGCATGGGTCAGTAGCGCTATATTAGACATCGCCGGTACCCAATCGGTGAATAACGTGTTCGCTGACTTCGATGTTATTTTCCAGATGTTCGCTGACGATGCGTTCCAGCACTGCTTCATCGGCACAAGAATACCAGACGCCTTCGGGATAAACAACCAGGATCGGGCCGTTTTTGCAGACCGCAAAACAGTTCGAACGGGTGCGTTTTACGTTGAGCTGGGGGCGGGCATCAATTTTTTGTCCCAGTTGTTGGAACATCTCGGTATTGTTTTCAGAGCAACGCGATCCGGTACACATCAATACGTGTTTGTTGTGGGTTCTCATAAGTCTTTTTTGTAAAACTGCCCCAGCAAACCGCCGATAGCCAGCCAAAAAACCGCGTTGGCAAAAACGGTGGCGGCTATAAAAGATTGCGTTAATTCGGCAGGCGCGGCGCTGCCTGGAACTTCCGGTTGCGGTGCACCGATTAAATGAGGTGCTACGAGCAATACTGCGCCGAAAAACTTGTTAGTCTTAGTACGGGCAAAAGCCAGCAGCGACAGCCCGAAGCCGGTATCTAGCACCGTTATCAACCACCAGGTTTGCCGCTCTGCCAGTTTGGCAGCTTCGGTGCCCGGCACTTCCGGCGGTAATCCCAGCGAAGGTGCAACGAAAAAGGTTATATACCCTGCCAAACCCCACAACAGTCCTATGCGCCAATTGCCGGGACGGCCGCGTAAACACATGACCGAGCCGATCACCAACGCAAAACCGACGCCCAAGCTGATATTGGCGACTGCCGTGTAAAAAGTCCGTTCCCAGCCGTTTTCAGGTTGCCAGTCGTGGTGCTCATGGCTGCTTTCCGTATTGGCATCGAGTGGAGCGGCGGCTTTTTGTTCGTACACTTCCGCCTTGAGCAGGGTCGGAATGACTTGGATTTGTTGAATAGCGGTTAATAATAAACCCGCCAGCAAGCCCGTCCAGAGAGCCGCAGTAACTAGCTCTCTGAAGGTGGTCAGATTAAACATTAATGGCACGGAAAGCTGGCGGAATGGCGTCCATCATGGACAGCGTTATGCAGTTGTGCAGTTTTGGCAAAACCGGCGGCGTACAGCAATGCCAAGCCAAGTAAACCGGCAAGCATTGCGGGTAGGATCTGGTCTTTTAAGAGGGCAGAAGTTTGGGTGTTGTCCACTAAAACGGGTGTTGATGACATGTGTAAGCTCCAGGGTAAAGAAACAGCAAAGCTAGCAAGCCCTCTTCAAATCATGGCGTTACCGGCGAAAATAATCAGTACGGGGAGAAAATGCAGGACGGATGCGAAACCAAGCAATCCATCTGAACGCCCTCCGCGCACAGTGTGATTATTACTTCAGGCCGGTCTCCGGGCTTACAAGTTGAAAGTTTGAACTTTCGAGGTTTGCGCCTTCCCATGCAGTACACAGTGGCGTTTGCAAACCCTTTACTTGTTTACCGTTGCGGGGGCAGCGTGGGCTTTGTTTGCTTAAGTTAAGCAAACTCACCGACTTCCCGTTTCAATTCTGCGGACGATAGTCCATGAATACCTAAAGCAAGTTATACGCGGCTAGTATATTCATTCGCTAAAAAACTAGCAAGTTTGGGGTGTGTGGGTTGGGTTGGAGGTTTTAATAGGGCGAAGTTGGGGTTGCCAAACAGCGGGTGATTTAATTTGCGCGGTTATCGAATTGCAGCTACAAACTCGACTACCATCAAACCCGCTGCACGAATTAGGCTTCGTAATGTGCCTTTTGCAACTTCCCTATGATCGGGGATGGACAATGTGGCTTCCGCTTTGCCGCGCGACATGCCATCCAAACGATTCGTAACCGTTCACCTACCCCCTATTTTAAGCAGCTAATCTCTCACAATCGGATTCCAGTTTGATAGGAAGTAATGTCTAGTTCCCACGCGCTGCGGTCTACCCCTCAACGCGGCGCGTTGATACTGCATTCCCACGCAGCGAGTGGGAACGAGTCAAAAAGGATGTAGTTCGCAAGGCTCGCCCAATAGCTAGCGGAACCGACCATCATGTCTGACGGGCGCTCTTGGTTCATCAGCATTGGCCAAATACCGAAGTCTGTTGCCAGAACTCTACGCATTGTCATGTCGGAGGATGAGGGGCATAACGACCAAGCTCACTGGCGGAGCGGAATTGACGTTCAGTGAAGCGCCTTGTTAGACTTTGTTTCGTTTAAAATAGGCACTGAAGGTAAGAAGTAGAATTATCGGAATGCCAAGCTCTAATATTTCTTCCAATGCAGTTGCATGCATAGATGTTTGATTTGATATTTTTACACCAAACCCCTCAAGCTTTCTACCAATACCATCCAATGACTTGGATGCAACCAAGAGAGTACCGGTAATAAAAACGCCGAAAGAAATGATGGAATGATTTTTCAAGCCGGATAAAAAGTATTTTGAATGACGATGAATTATCATAAAAATAACATAGAGCAACAACAGAAGAACCATTGCCCCAACGATTTTTTCTGCCAAAGGTACGGTATTACTTATAAAAAACCTACTCTTAAATATTCCCATAGTTGTAAATTTCTTATCAAAGTCTAGCTCTCTTAGCATGAAGAAGATAATTAGCAGAAATATATAATGATATTGCTTTAAATAGGTAAGCTTGCCTTTATAAACAATAATTGCGGCACACAAGAAATAACCCAAAACCGATGCTGACTCAATCACCCCCCCCTCTTCTAACAGGAAATCTCTATTATTTCCCTCCAACAAGAGAGAGCTCAAAAATAGTAATAATAGAAGCGCGCCGGTAAGCATAAATCCTATCATTGTCTGTCTGTCTGTCTGTCTGTCTGTCATATGAAAGCACTCCTGTATCGTTGAAGTCTAACGCAGAAATAAGGGGCGGCGCAGCCGTCCCACTTGATTGATGGGTTATGCAACAGCCGCGGTCGGGCATGCTGTTTATGCCCGACATCACTGCGATCAAATGTCGGGCAACGAAAAGATGCTGCCCGACAGGGCTGGAGTGTAAGTTAGTCGGACAAGTCATGCAAACTTATGCCATAAGAAAACGCTGTCGAAGGCAAAGCAGCCATCACCCGAGCGAAAAACAGATTGCCCAAATTGTACGGCAATTCCCCGTTATGCTACCCTGCGGCCAACATCAAGCTAAACGAGCCGGGTAGATCGGGTTAGCGATAGCGTAACCCGACGCATCGAAGCCGGAAATGTCGGGTTACGCTATCGCTAACCCGACCTACAGACCTACAGACCTACAGAGCTAAGTTAACATTTGCCGTTACATTTCCTTAAACCCATCGCTATTCCAGTCACTTATTTCTAAATCATGTTTTTCGCCAAAGATTTTATCGAAACCGCTGAAGGGCTGATTTTTGCTGTGGTGGCGCAAGGGCTGGAAGAGGGCAAGGCGCTGTGTTTTTTACGCTATGTCAGTGAACCCTCCGGCTGGGAAAAAGTCGCAACCGAGCAAGCCAATCACTTACTGCAACAACAGTATCCCGAGTATCTGCATTATTCCCCGGTTTTAGATGCGCGTTTGCATGCGGTCGCTGTTAATCGAATCGTCAAGCATCATCAACCCAAACAGCGGTTGCAGCAGCTTATTCAAGCAACCGGGCGGGATGGTGTGGCTGCCGCAAGCCCTTCGGCTACGCTCAGGAGAGCCCTGCCGGGAGCAGTCGCGGCGGCTGTCGAGGCGGATTTGATAAGGTTGTGCCAGTTATTTCAGCAGCACGGGCTGGATTTGGCGGACATCGGGGTTACGGGATCGCTATTGGTGGGGGTGCAAAATCAAGCTTCGGATATTGATTTGGTTTGTTACGGCCGGGACGTTTTTCACCGTTGCCGGGCGATTACCGGCAAGCTGATCGAGCAGGGATATTTGCACGACTTGAATGATCAGGATTGGCGGCAATCGTTCGAGCGCCGTTCCTGCGAGTTAAGTTTTGATGAGTATGTCTGGCATGAGCGGCGCAAATGCAATAAGGCGGTGATTAACGGGCGGAAATTCGATTTGAATTTTATCGATCATGGCGCGGACTCTAAAAGTAGCCGTTATCAAAAATGCGGGGTGATGACTTTGCAATGTCGGGTGGTTGACGATACTCACGCGTTCGATTATCCGGCCGAATTTAAAATAGACCATGCCGAGATCGAATCTATCGTCAGCTTTACGGCGACTTATACGGGGCAGGCGATCAGCGGCGAAATGGTGGAAGTGTCGGGTGTATTGGAGAAATCGGAGCTAGGCGTTAAACGCATCGTGGTCGGTTCCAGCCGTGAGGCGCACGGGGAATATATTAAGGTCATTAAGAATGTAGGTTGGGTTAGCGATAGCGTAACCCAACATTTTCCCGATTTCTCTGCGGTTATTTTCGATATGGATGGCTTGGTGCTGGATACTGAGAGCACTTACAGTATCGCTTGGCAACAGGCCGCAAACGCGATGGGGCATGATTTTTCCGAGGATTTTTGTTTGTCGCTGTCCGGGTTGCATTATAAGGCTATAGAGCTGAGGCTAATTGACTATTGCGGGGCTGATTTTAACCTGCCCCTATTTAACCGGTTAAGTGGCGATTATTGGCGCGACCACGTCAATGTTCACGGCATAAAAATCAAACACGGCTTTACCGGATTGCTTGAACTGCTCAATCTGCAAAAAATACCTTATTGTTTGGCGACCAACAGTTTGGCGGCAAATGCGCTGGAATGCCTTGAACTGGCTGGGATCAAAGCCGTTTTTTCAATCGTCGTCAGCCGTGATCAGGTTCAGCACGGTAAGCCGGAACCGGATATTTTCTTAAAAGCCGCTGAGCTGATGCAAGTGGACATCAGCCGGTGTCTGGTGGTTGAAGATTCTCATGCCGGTATTGTGGCGGCATCCAGAGCCGGGGCTGTTTCGGTGTTTATACCTTCGCTAGCGTCGGTCGATCCGCTGACGGTTGAGTTGTGCGATTTGATGGTCGGCGATTTGGCGCAATTGGCGAATGCTATCCGCGCTTAGTTCGCAGCCGGTAGGTCGATCATGTATAATTTTTACAATTTTTCGCATTAAAGCACAGCATAACCCTTGATAGTTCAACATTCTAAAGTCTCCGTGATTGCCCCAGCCAGATTACACATGGGCTTTATTGACTTAAGCGGATCATTAGGCCGGCATTTCGGCAGCATCGGCGTGGCGCTTAATGAAATCAGCACCCGCCTTTCAGTCACCGGCGCCGATCAACTCACCATTACCGGTCCTGCCGCGCAACGGGCAACAAAGTGCGTATCCTTGTTGTGCGAGGCGCTACAGGTGTCAGACCAGCTCAATATCACCATTGAAACCTCGATTCCAGAACACGTAGGCTTGGGTTCAGGCACGCAAATGTCGCTGGCAATCGGCGCGGCGTTGAATGAGTTTTACGGCTTGGGACTTAGCGTGCGGGAAATTGCCGCCGTGACTGATCGGGGTTTGCGTTCCGGCATCGGCATTGGTGTTTTTGAGCAGGGCGGTCTGGTTGTCGATGGCGGTCGCGGCGAAAAAACCATTACCCCGCCGGTATTGGCACACATGGATGTGCCGAATGACTGGCGGTTTATTCTGGTGTTCGATCAGCGAGGCCAGGGGTTACATGGTCAGCAGGAAATACAGGCATTTAAAGAGCTGCCGCCTTTTCCCAGGCAGGAGGCTGAACGCTTATGTTATTTAGTGATGATGCAGGGCTTGCCTGCTGTGGCTGAGAATGACATTGAGAAATTCGGTGAGGTGATTAGCCAATTGCAACGCTCGGTTGGCGAGCATTTTTCTTCGGCTCAGGGCGGCGTGTTTACCAGTCCCGAAGTTGCGGCGGCCATGCACTGGTTGGAGCAGCAAGGCGCGGTGGCTATCGGTCAAACCTCATGGGGACCGACCGGATTTTGCGTGTTTGATGGGGCTGAGGCGGCGGAATCGATTGCTAAGCAAGCCCGGCTGGAATTTGTGCATTTTGATAACTTGAGTTTTGTTGTCGCCAGTGCGCGGAACAGTGGCGGGGATGTTTTTGTGTAGGATGGGTACGACTGCATGGATGCAGGAGGTAGAGCAACGCAGGGAGCAATTGCCGAGAGCGGCAGCGAAACCCATCTATTCCCAGTCAGAAATAGTTTGTGACATAGGACTAATATTAATCGTCGCCAACTCCGGGCGTATGTTGGCTCAGGCCGCAAAAAACGCGGGATTGAAGCCATTGGTTATCGATCTGTTTGCCGATCTGGACACGCAAGCTTACGCGGAAGATTTCCATCAGATAAAGTCGTTAGCCGAGGCCGATTTAATGCCTGCGGTAGATTATTTTGTCGAACGCTATGCCGTCACTCATGCCATTTATGGCAGCGGCTTTGAAGCTTGGCCGGAAAGCCTGCGTTATCTGGATAGTCGGTTGACTGTTCTGGGCAATGATCCTGATACTTTTGCAAGACAACATGACAAGCAGGCGTTTTTTTCGACGCTGGATATGTTGAATATTCCCTATCCCGAAGTCGTATTTCGTGCTCCCAATTGCAGTGACGGTTGGCTGCTTAAGCCTATGCAAGGGCAGGGCGGTATCGGCATAAAACGTTATCATGCTGATGACATAGTAAATACATCGGTTTACTGGCAAAAATTCCAAGCCGGTACGCAGCATTCGGCGCTATTTCTGGCTGACGGGCAGGAGCTGCAGGTCATCGGCTTTAACAGCCAAGGGTCGGTTCGGTTAAGCGATGATCACGAGTTTGTTTTTTCAGGGGTGATCAATAGCTGCGAGATGCCAGTCGAGCACAAGGCGCTGATAACCGATTGGTTAAAACAACTGGTTCCGGTATTCGGGCTAAAAGGCTTAAATTCGCTGGATTTTATTCATGCGGATGGTTGCAGCACTGTGCTGGAAATCAATCCACGTCCTTCTGCCAGTATGCAATTGTATGATGAGGATTTGCTGAGAAGGCATATTCAAGTCTGTGTGGGGGCAATTTCAGTCGCCCAGTTGCCAGAGATTGGGCGACTGAAGTCGCCCCCACAGCCACCACAAACCGGTTATCAAATCGTTTATGCCGAGCATGATTTAATCATTCCTGATCGATTCGAATGGCCGGAATGGTGTATGGATTTGCCTAAATTCGGTTCATTTATTCGCTCTGGACAGCCATTGTGCAGTATTATTGCGCACCCACGCCGCGCCTGCTCCCGGCAGGGCTCTCCTGAGCGTAGCCGAAGGGCTTGCGGCATACACACCATCCATGGCGATAAAGACTCACAGTCAGTAGCCCAACAGCTATTGACTAAACAACAACTTATACTTAGTAAACTAGACAGGTAATAACTTCATGGAATATACAGCCAGCGTTAATAAATTGACCCAGCCTTTGGTGCAGCATTTGCTCGACAATGCCGACAAATTACGCTTAGGTGTGGAAAAGTTAGCCAATGGCTGCACGATTATCGATGCGGGTATTAAGGTGCCGGGCGGAATCGAGGCGGGTCGCATTATTGCTGAAATCTGTCTCGGCGGCATGGGCACCGTGACCATCAGCCACAGCACTTATACCGATAACTGGCCATTGTCGGTGAATGTGCATACCGGCAATCCGGTTCTGGGTTGTCTGGGTAGCCAATATGCGGGCTGGAGCTTGTCGCATGAAAAATATTACGCCTTAGGGTCAGGCCCGGCGCGGGCTATGGCAACCAAGATAAAAGACGGTAAGCAGGAACCGGTTGAAGAGCTATATAAAGAGTTGGACTATCAGGATAGCTTTGATTCCACGGTGTTAGTCATTGAAAACGATGCGCTTCCACCGCTTGAAATCGTTGAAAAAGTCGCTGCCGCTTGCAAGGTTGATCCTTCCAAACTGACCATCATCGTCACTCCGACCAGCAGCCTGGCCGGTGGCGTGCAAGTGGTTGCACGGGTGCTTGAAGTGGCTATGCACAAGGCTCATGCCTTGCATTTCCCCTTGGAAAATATTATCGATGGCAGCGGTAGTGCGCCGATCTGCCCTCCGCATCCGAATTTTGTTAAAGCCATGGGGCGCACTAACGATGCAATTTTGTTTGCAGGGCAAGTGCACCTCTTTGTAAAAGGCACTGATGAAGCGGCTGAAAAATTGGCTAAAGAACTGCCAAGTTCAACCTCCAAAGATTATGGCAGACCGTTTGCTGAAATATTCAAGCAGTATGAATACGACTTTTTTAAAATCGACGCGATGCTGTTTAGCCCGGCCAGCGTTATTGTCACTGCGGTGGAGTCTGGCAAAAGCTTTCGTGCGGGTAAATTGGATAATACGTTGTTGGATCTATCGTTTGGGGCGTAGAGCTTTAAGCGTGGGTCGAATAGCAATTTTTACCGATGATCCCGGCTGGCATGGCAAACAATTAAGCTTGGCTTTTGCCAGTCGCGGCTATAGCTGCGACTACGTTTCGCTGACTGAATGCCGGTTCGCAATCGAATCAGGTCAACACCCGATTTTCATTCCGGGCTTTGAACACACACTTCCCGATGCGGCTTTTGTGCGCGGCGTGCCTGGCGGTTCGCTGGAAGAAGTGGTGTTGTATCTGGATTTTCTGCATGCGCTAAAGGCGATGGGAATTCCCGTCTACAATGATGGACACGCGGTAGAGCGCAGTGTCGATAAGGCGATGACCAGTTTCTTGCTGCACCATGCAGGACTACCTACGCCGATGACCTGGGTGTTGCGCGACCGGGAGGAAGCGCTAAGGATTGCGGCGGCTGAGTTAAAGCAGGGTCATTTGCTGATCAGTAAACCCTTGTTCGGCTCACAGGGTGAGGGTATACGCCGCATTGAAAAATCGACGGATCTGTTCTGGCTGACCGGCAGTCATGGCGTTTATTATCTGCAACGTTTCGTGCATTGCGAGGGCAACGGCTTTTCCGATATTCGCGTTTTTGTGATTAATGGCCGGGCAGTTGCCGCAATGCGCAGACGCGGAAAGTTCTGGTTAAATAACGTTGCCCGTGGCGCAAGCTGTGAGTCGATAGCGTTGGAGCCCGACATGGTGGATCTAGCTATCAAGGCGACGACAGCACTGGCGATGGATTATGCCGGTGTCGATATTATTCGGGACAAGGAAGGGCGGTGCACGGTCATTGAAGTTAACAGCATCCCTGCTTGGAAGGGATTGGAAAGCGTTTGTGATGTCAATATTGCCGAGCTGATGGTAGACGATTTGATAAGCCGTAAGCTCAACAAATGTGCAGCCGCATGATGATTTCGCCTGAACAACTCGGCGAGCTTTATCGGCAAGCCTGCGAGGTTGACGTGCAGGCATTTAAACCCGGTAATGTTAGCGTTTATGCAGATGGCCATGATATGACCGTGGCCGATTTTAGGCTCAGCGCCAAGGTCAGCTCAGAGCCTATTTGCAATCCCGATTATTCTCTGGGCGAAAAAATCTATTATGCCGTCAAGGCCACGCGTGAAGCGGTAGGCTGTAATACTAATCTAGGTATTATTTTGCTTTGTGCGCCGTTGATTCAGGCCATCGGTCATAAACAGCCGGGATTAACGCTAAGGCAGGCGGTCAGTAAGGTCATTAGCGATACAACGATAGAAGATGCCGATTGGGTTTTTAAGGCGATAGCCTTAGCGTCGCCAGGCGGTTTGGGCAGCTCTGAGCAACAGGACGTCAATGAAAAAGCATCGGTTACCTTGTTGGAGGCTATGGAAATAGCCAGCGCAAAAGATCGTATCGCACTTCAATACCTTACAGGCTACAAAGATATTTTTAATTTTGCTGTTTTAAGGTACACTGAGGGCTTTAATCGGTGGGGTGACAGAAATTGGGCGGCCGTTGCAGTGTATGCTGACATGCTGAGCCAATTTCCCGATAGCCATATCGAAAGGAAATACGGAGATCAGTACTCTGAGAGGGTAGCTGCAAAAATGGCTCGGCTCAGTGAGGAGCTGTCTAAAACTGATAATCCTAGTCAAATAAAGCCGTTGCTTTTTTGTATGGATCAGGAGCTTAAGTTAGATGGTATAAATCCGGGTACTACAGCCGATATGATCGTGGCAACAGTATTAACGGCATTTTTAGAGGAACTTAATTAATAACAATACTGTTACTAATAGGGCTTCAAACGGAATTTGTTTAAAACAAATAAGGGGACATTAATAATGTCGATAGTAGATTCAATTTTTTCATTTTTTTCTTCACAGGGGAATTCAAGCATGGCTAAGATTAATAAATTATGTGTTGGTGAGTCTTTAATTGGTGAAGGCAACGAAGTTGCTCACATTGATTTGATGGTTGGGCCACGTGGTTCATCTGCTGAAACAGCATTTGCAAACTGCTTAACAAACAACAAAGACGGCTTTTCTAGCTTGTTGGCTGTTGTTGCACCTAACCTGATGGTTAAACCTGCAACTGTTATGTTCAACAAAGTAACAATCAAAGGCGCAAAGCAAGCTGTGCAAATGTTTGGCCCAGCACAACGTGGTGTTGCTATGGCTGTTGCTGATTGTGTAGAAGACGGCACAATCCCGGCTGATGAAGCTGATGATTTATTCATCTGTGTTGGTGTATTCATTCACTGGCAAGCTGAAGACGATGCTAAAATCCAACAGTACAACTACGAAGCGACTAAAGCAGCTCTGAAAAGCGCTATTGCAGGTACTCCTACTGCGGCTGATGTTGTAGCTGCTAAAGGTACTGCTAAACACCCATTCGCTCCTAACTAAGTTTATTTAGTTAATAAGAATGCTAAAAATACCCCGTTAATCGGGGTATTTTTTTGCCTACAGGGATGTAGGTAAGGCAGATAAGGCTCCTGCTATATCTGCATTTACCACATCCCTGTGGTTCGGGCGGGAACTTTCCTAAAATTCGGTAATATCTTCCGGTTTAATCATGCCTGAATGCAAGGCACTAGCAACAAGCGCTTGATGAATTCCTGCTTCACTCAAAGCGGTTAAATCCCGCTTATCCCTTATGCCTCCTGCGGCAATAAAGTTTTTTTCTGGATATTGATTGCAAAAGTCAGTCAACTTGTTCAAATCGGGGCCATGGCTGCTGCCTACGCGTTCCAAAGTCATAATGATGATATTTTTCGGCCAAAAAGTGGGGTCTGAAAACAGACCTTTTGCGCCCAAAGCATTTGAATTTGAATAATCTAGTGAAAGGATAAAGTTGTGTTTGAATGCTTTAAGCTCTGCAATAGTGTCATCCCGATAAGACTCGCTACCCAGCACAGGTAGATAATTTGGCAGGAGCTTTAAGTGATCGCCATAGACTTGATAGCCCTTGTCTATCCAGAAGGTTATTTGCGGGAAACGCGTCAACACCTCGGTGATTAAACGGTTATGGTCGTCTTGATAGGTAATCGCATTCAGGTCTGCAATATAGAAGGTATCAAACCGATAAACACCCAGGAAGGCCTCAATAACCTGGAAAATATCGGATGATTGGCATAACGCAGTGTTAATGACTTGATAGTGCTTACGATTGCCTTGCTTGGCGTGAACGACAACGCCGTCTTTTAAATCTATTACCGGGATTATTTTCATAAAGCATGATTTTCGGGTGATACAATATCACGGCTAATTTGTAGTCGTAATCGTGCACGTTGATTGAGTATTGTGAAAATTCTGGTGTTTGAGTATATCACTGGCGGTGGCTTTAATAAGCAGGAGCTGCCAAATTCTCTGGTCAGTGAAGGGCGTTTGATGCTTAATGCGTTGCTCGATAACTTGATTCGATTAAACCATCTCGAAGTAACTTTGATGCTCGATTGGCGACTTGAAGATTCAGCAAACCGGGTCGGCATAAACACCATCACCGTCATCGTCAAGCCAGAGCATGATATTAGCGAAGAATTTGCCCGCTTAGTTAAGCAATCCGATCTGGTGTGGCCGATAGCGCCGGAATTTGACGGTATTTTACAAAATCTGTGTCAGACGGTCGAGTCATTGGGCAGGATATTGCTGACATCGCCCGCAACTGCCGTTGCGATCGCTGGTGACAAGCTCAAGACTTATGAGCTGCTTAACCGGCATCATATCGCTACCGTTCCTACTTGGATGCTTGATGATTTCCGCTTTGATAGATTTAAGGCAAGCAATGAATGGATGGTTAAACCGGTTGATGGCGTGGGTTGTGCAGACAGCTTTGTGATCACCGATCAGCAAGAATTCGAGCAGATGGCTACACGAAAAGGTTCCTACATCATTCAGCCGCATCTGCAAGGTGCCAAAACCAGTCTGTCATGTTTATTCAAGCAAGGTCGCGGCTGGCTGGTGTGCGCCAATTTGCAGCGTTTCGAGTTTATTAATCGGCAATATCATTTGACGGACATTGTGGTTAATTATCAGAATGTAGAGAGGTATCGGCAATTGGTAGCTGACATAGCCCTTGCTTTGCCCGGTTTATGGGGATATGTCGGCATCGACTTGATAGAAACCGCTGGCTCGATACGGGTGCTGGAAATTAATCCCCGCCTGACCACTTCATTTGTGGGTATAGACGATGCTTTAGGCATCAATGTTGCCGAAGCCATTTTGCAGTTAGTGCAGGGCGAGCCGCTACTCAAGCCGACTTGCAACAGACCCATTACCATTCAAGCCAAACAGAAAAACGATGCAAGCTAACATTACCGGCAACTGCTCCATGCGTTGCTCTACCTCCTGCGTCCATGCAGTCGTTGGCTGGGATATAGGCGGCGCTCATGTCAAAGCCGCAGTCATCAGCGACGGTAAGATTATCGCCGTTTATCAGCAGCCGTGCCCGTTGTGGAAGGGGCTGGATCAACTGCAACACGCTGTAAAGACTATTATGCAGGAACTGGCCGGTGCAAATTATCGCCATGCCCTAACCATGACTGGCGAGCTAGTTGATTTGTTTGATAATCGGGACGATGGCGTCAAGCAAATCATCCAGACCATGATCGAGCTGTTGCCGGGAGCTGAAATTCTGGTTTTTTCAGGTCGGGAAGGACTCCTGCTTACTTCGCAGATTGAAGCAGTGCATTATCCGTCCATCGCCTCTGCCAACTGGCTGGCCAGTGCCGCATTTGCCGCGCAACAACAGGGCGGTGGGCTTTTTGTCGATGTCGGCAGCACCACCACGGACATACTCCTGCTTAAAGATGGGCAAGTGCTGGCGGAAGGCTACACCGATTACCAGCGCTTACTGTCGGAAGAGTTGATTTACACCGGCATCATCAGGACTGCGGTGATGGCTGTTGCGCAAACCGCGCTGGATCAAGGTAAAAAAATCGGCTTGATGGCCGAGTATTTCGCCACCATGGCCGATGTCTATCGTGTCACCGGCGAACTCAATGAACTGCATGACCAAACAGACAGTGCAGATGGTGCCGAAAAAACCGTCCTCGCCAGCGCCAGACGACTATCACGGATGATCGGTTGTGATTTTTATCCCGATGAGTTGCCGCGTTGGCAACAGTTTTCTAAAAACATCCGTGTCCAACAAATGCAGCAAATACAACGCGGCTGCGAAACCCGGCTATCCAAACATGAGCCTCCACAAAACAGCCCATTGATCGGTGCCGGAGTAGGGCGGTTTTTGGTTAAACAAATTGCCTTGAATTTGGGACGGCCTTATCTGGATTTTTCCGATTTATTCCCGGTAGCTGCAAACCAGGCTGGCATGACGGCGGCCGATTGCGCCCCGGCTGCAGCCATTGCCCATTTAGCCGCAAAAAATGAAGTCAGTTACCGAACAATAAGTTGATGTTTAGTCGCGCAATGGCAATATCGATTCGATATTTAATTATGTTAAAATATTAATTGTTGTCACCATTAATAAATGCTTACTGGGTCTATGGAAAAAATTGATGTATTTGTTCTGATCGAGAGAATGTCGGCGCTGATCCGGTCTGAAGAACGTAAAAAATGTACGGAATTAGGCTTGCAGCCGGTTCATTTGCAGGTGATGGATTATTTGTCCCGCTGCAACCGCTATAGTGACACCCCGGCAGCGCTGACCAATTACCTGGGCATGACCCGAGGCACCGTTTCGCAAACCCTTTTGTTGCTGGAAAAAAAAGGTTACCTAAAAAAAACCGCTGACGTCAATGACCGGCGCATGGTGCATCTTAGTCTTTTGGCTGAAGGCGATGCTCTCCTGAAGAAGGCCCGTCCGGCAGATTTGTACAGCCAGGCTGCGGCAATATTTGAAGAAACCGAAAGCCAGGAAAACGTGTTTGTTAATGCCTTGACTGCGCTGCAAAAAGCCAATAAATCCCAATCATTCGGACTTTGTAAAACCTGTAAATATTTCACCACAACTTCGGATGGTTTTGTTTGCGGCTTAACCAAAGAACAGCTTAGCCAAATCGATAGCGAAAAAATATGCCAGGAGCATAGCGTTAGGTAACATAACAACTTTTTATAGTATTTATGCCCCATTAGTTGTTGAATCAAACTTTCTAATGTATATTTCAATCACTCATTTGAAATGCACATTAGATTCATGCCCAAAGAAATTGTCGCACCACTAAAAACCCGCCAACGTCTACTCGTCACTGCCAGCCGTATTTTTGCCGAAAAAGGTTACCAGGATGCAACGATTGCGGAAATCTGCGAGCAAGCAGAAACCAATATCGCCTCGGTCAATTATCATTTCGGGGACAAGGAAAATCTGTATCTGGAAGCCTGGCGCTATGCCTTTCAGGAAGACTTGCGCAACCACCCTTCAGATGGCGGCATTGATGCGTCCACCTCGGCCGAAGTGCGCCTTGCCGGACGCATCACCTCATTGATTGCCCGAATTGCCGACCCCAACTCCAGTTTTTTTGCCATCGTCCATAAAGAAATGGCGCAACAAACCAGCCTGTTGCAAAAAATCATGGAGCAGGAAATAAACCCGGAACGCCAAGCCTTGAGCGCGCTGATCAAAGAACTACTAGGGGAACAAGCAACCGATAAACAAATCCAGTTTTGCCACGCAAGTATTATCGGGCAATGTTTTCACCTGCTGAAAGTCAAGAACATGAAGTTAAGTGATGAAACCCGCCGCTATGTGATGGACTTAAATGACGCACAAGCCTTTGCTGAACATGTCGTGAAGTTTTCACTGGCCGGTATCGCGGCCATTAGACAAGACAATCAGAATTAACCGATGGCAAGCTACGTAAAACCGGCCTTATTGTTGCTACTGTCCATGACGGGCGCTTGCTCCGTCGATATTAAAGATATTCCGACCCCCGTCAGTTTACCGGAAAGATTTTCAGTCTCGGGGCAAGCAAAAATCCCGAATCGCTGGTGGTTGACGTTTAACGATACCGCGCTTAATCAGCTGATCGACCAAGCGCTGAATGAAAATTTCACCCTACTTGCTGCATTCAACCGGCTGCAACAGGCTCAGGCCGTTGCCCAAAAAAGCGGCGCCGAACTGATTCCGGCGATCAACGGCAATTTTGCAGCCTCGCAAAAAATCACCGATACCGCCACATCGAATAACTTCACGTTGGGTCTGGCCGCCAGTTATGAGCTGGATTTATGGGGCCGCATTCGCGCCAATATTCATGCATCGGAGCTGGACACTCAAGCCGCCGTAGAAGATGTAGACAGCGCCGCCATTTCGGTCTCGGCTGAAATCGCCAGCGCCTGGTACAAGCTAGTCGAACAGCGATCGCAGTTAAAGCTGCTCGACAGCCAGATCCATATTAACCGCGATAACGTGACGATGGTGACAATCCGGTTCCGTCTCGGGCAAGCGACTGCTGCCGATGTCTTCCAGCAAAACCAGTTGCTGGAATTTGTCATCGGCAACCGGTTAACCGTAATCGCCAACATCAGGATTCTTGAAAACCAACTGGCCATTTTGATCGGAAAATCGCCCGGCACTGTCGCCATACCTGAACAGAACAGCTTCCCAAGCTTACCGCCGATCCCGGAAACCGGCTTGAGCGCCGATTTAATACAACGCAGACCTGACTTGCGCAAAGCTTATTTTCTCATTCAGGCTGCCGACCAGCGGCTAGCCTCGGCCATCGTCGACAGATTCCCCAAGCTCAGTCTCGCCGCTGGAGTCGACACCAGCGCACCTGATTTACAATCGCTATTTAATAACTGGATGGCGACGATAGCCGGTAACTTAGTGATGCCGATACTGGACGGTGGCAGACGTGTCGCTGAAGTCGAACGCAACCGGGCGGTATCTGCCGAAGCCTTGAATAATTACGCGACTGCCCTGCTTAATGCGGTTAAGGAAGTTGAAAATGCACTGATTCAAGAACACCAGCAATACCAGCTGACGCTTAATCTCGACAAGCAAGTGCAGTTATCGACACTGGCCTATGATCAAATTCGTTCGCGCTATGTATTCGGGGCAATGGACTTCCTGCGGGTATTATCATCATTGCTCAACCAACAAACTCTGGAGCGTAATCGCTTGTCGGCTCAGCAACAGCTTATCGATTACCGCATCAACCTTTACCGTGCCTTAGCAGGCGGCAGAAGCTAATTCATCATCCGATAACCTAAAATCCACAACACCTCCCCTATGCCCAAGAAACTAATTAAACTGCTGCCGACGTTACTGATCATTATTGCGGTGAGCGGCTTGTCGTATTACTGGATAACACACAAACCGCGAGCCGAACGGATACGACCCAAGGCCAACGCACCGCTGGTTGAAGTGATCAAGCCGACGGTCATCAACCACCAGACTGCGGTTTACGCCATGGGCACGGTGATTGCCTCACAAAGCGTCAACTTGACGCCGCGCATCAGCGGCATGGTGGTCAGTATCAGCCCCAATTTTATTGAAGGCGGGATGCTAAAAAAAGACGAGCAACTGGTTCAGTTAGATCCAACTGATTATCTTCTGACAATCAAACAAAGTGAAAACGAGCTTGCCAAGGCACAATTTGACTTAAAACTGGAACAGGGACAACAGGCTATCGTCAAACGGGAATATCAATTATTAGGCACTCAGCTGACTGACCAGGAACAGGAACTGGTGCTACGAAAACCGCATCTTAATTTAGCCAAAGCCGCACTGGCGGCAGCCGAAGCCTCTCTAAAACAGGCTCATTTGGATTTGGAGCGTACCCGACCGGTTGCTCCTTTCAACGCGATCATCACCACACGAAACGCCAATATCGGTGCCTGGATGCCCGCTTTTTCAACTGGCACACCTCTGGCCAAACTGGTGGGAACCGACAGTTTCTGGATCAATGCGTCATCGACCACGATACCTAGGGCAATAATAAAGGCGAACAGGGAAATCATGTTCAGTGATACGCCCAGTAGAGGCAAGATCAGGAATGACCCGAGAAATGCCGTAGGAATACCCATCATGACCCAAAATGCCAGGCGTAATTCCAGAAACAAGGCCAGGGTAATAAATACCAATACCAGACCCATTGCGCTGTTGCGCAATAGTAAGTCTATACGTTGTGCGTATTGCTCGGAGGCATCGTAACGTATTTCAGCTTTAATGCCTTGAGGCAACTCTGCGTTAACGCGCTCCAGTTGTCGCTTGACGGCATCGGAAACCTGTACCGGCGTTTGTTGGCCTACATTGTAGACTTGCACCATAACGGCCGGTTGTCCGTTATAGGTGGCCGCGTAATCGGTATCTTTGTAGCCGTCATTAATATTCGCTATGTCTCCCAGTAATACAACACTGCCGTTGGTCGCAGTGATAATGGGAATTTGGGAAAATTGTTGGCCGTAGTCCTTACGTTCTTTCATGCGGATCAAGATTTCACCGGCACTGGTTTTAATGCTACCGCCCGGTAAGTCAATGCTTGAGTTTTCAATGCGTTGGGCTATTTCAGATAATGATAATTTATACCGGCGCAAATTTTCCTGAGGGATTTCAATGCTGATTTCCAGAGGCCTGATGCCGTCCAAGTCGACCTGGGTAATATTAGGATCCTGCAATAGCTGATCGTGGAACTGTTCAGCCAATTCATGCAAAACCTGTTCTTTGGCGTTGCCGTACAACACGGCTGTTATCACCCTGCGTTTTGTGGACAGGATTTTAATTTTAGGTGCTTCGGCATCCGCAGGGAACGTTGTAATACGGTCGATTTCCTGTTGAATATCTTGTCTGAGTTGCTGTATATCAGCATCGCTCTGGGCCTCGATAGTGACTATCGCAGCACCTTCTTTAGCGCTGGCCTTGATCTCGTCAATACCATCGAGTCCGCTGATGGCATCTTCAATACCCAGCAAAATGCCGTTTTCGACTTCTTCTGGACTGGCTCCGGGATAAGCAACGCTGACGATGACCGTGTCGGTTTCAAAGACAGGAAAAACCTCCTGCTTAATTGAGATCATAAATAACAGGCCGCCCAAAATACAAGCGGCCATCAAAAGATTGGCCGCGACGCCATGTCCGGCCATCCAGCTTATAGGGCCATTAATTTCTTTATTTTCGGAATGTTGCATAGAGGTTCAAGGTTCAAGGCTTTAGGGTAAGGAACGTGCACGAAATAACTTGAGCATCTGTGGAGGCGACTTCAGTCGCCACGCGGCGACTGAAGTCGCCCCCACACTACTCGATAATACTCATTTGTTAACTTTATTTCGTGCACATTCCTAAGCGTTTAGTTTATGTCTTGGAAAAGGAAGGAGGGACCAGCGATTTTCACTTTTCACCTTGAGTTCTAATACTCATGCCTTGTACAGGTGCCGGTAAATCGCTGGTGATAACCTGCGCATTAGTGGGTAAGGCGGCTTTATTAATATAGATAGTGCCTTGCTCAGTCCAGAGCGGACTTATTTCATGAATATCCAGAGTCTGCTTGTCGGTTTGCAGCCAGATTTGGTGTCCGTCGTGTACGATTGTTTCCGGGAGTTCAATGACATCGTTCAGGCTGTTTCCGGCTATTTCAACGCGCACATAGGTACCTAGCATTAACGGTGGAGCCTGTTTGTTGGCCGGTTTTTGACTAAGCGGATCGTCAACTTCAATAATGACTTTTGCCATACGTCCTTCCGGTTCAATTTCCGCCTGCAGGCGCTTAATGGTGCCAGACCTGAAAACGCCTTTACCCCAGCCGGTTTCGTAAGTGATTTTTACGGGTGACCCTGTGTTGCTG
>JBCKWO010000031.1:0-23181 GCA_038922535.1 Methylobacter sp.
GATGACGTAATGCACCTTGCGCCGCATCTGCTTTTCAAACTCCGCGACATCGTCGGCGTTGTTCGCATACCAGAGGGAAAGTGGCGGGAGCATCCTGCTCCCTTGAGTATTCTCTGGAGCTGGAAGCTCCTGCCACTCTGGGTAATCCGCACCCAATTCGCGCATGGTCGCCGCCTCGTAGTTGTCCGAGAGGTAGCGCAGGAACAGGAACGACAGCATGTAGTCGCGGAAATCGTCCGCGTCCATCGCGCCACGCAATTGGTCGGCAATAGCCCAGAGGGTCTTGCCCAGTTGTTTTTGGTTTTGTTCGATCATTTTTTCGGCCTACGTTTGATTTTGTTTTCGATGGTCTTGAGATCTGTTTCGTCCTGTTGATCGTCTTCCAGCGCTTCCTGCTGCTTGCGGCGTTGGTCGTAGTCGAGATAGAGCGTGTTGGTCTTGCTCTCCATGTGCTCATGGCTGACCGAGCCAGCGTGAGTGAGCAGCCGGAAGCCGTTGGAGGTGATGATTTGATTCACGCTTCCCTTCCAGAAGCTCATGCGGGTTTCCTGGCGGCTCTTGGCACGCAGTTCCGCCGTTTCCAGAAAGATGACCACGAGGCGGTTCAGGGTGTCGATCTCATCCTCGTTCAGGTAGTTCTTGGCGGTCAGGATGTCCTGCTTGCGCACTTTGGCCCCTTTCCAGTGCAGGAGACCAAAGTTCGGATCATCGTGCTTGGCCCGTGCGGTGATGAGTTCGGCGGCGGTTTTGCCGGTCACGGCGTAAAGCAGCAGATTCTGCACCATGGCGAAAAACTGCTGCGTCGCCTGGTCGGTCTTGTCGTAGTCCGTGCTCAGGGCAAAGAGGTCACGCACTTTCTGATAAAAGCGCTTCTCCGAGGCGCGGATGTCGCGGATGCGCTCCAGCATCTCGTCGAAATGGTCCGGGCGGCCGTCGGGGTTTTTGAGCCGCTCGTCGTCCATGACAAAGCCCTTGAGCAAGTATTCCTTGAGGACGGTGGACGCCCAGCGGCGGAACTGCACGCCACGGGCTGAACGTACGCGGTAGCCCACGGCAAGAATGGCATCGAGGTTGTAGAGCTTGGTTTGGTATTCCTTGCCGTCTACGGCAGTTGTCAAGGATTCCTTGACAACTGAATTCTCGATCAGCTCCCCATCCTCAAGCAGGTTTTTCAAATGCAAAGAGATATTCTGCTTAGTGGCGTCGAAAAGCTCCGCCATTTCAAGCTGCGTGAGCCAGATGGTCTGTTCGTCCGCGCGGAGCTGAATGCGACTCTTGCCGTCTTCGGTGGTGTAAAGAATCAGGCCGCTCATGAAGGGGGAGATTCCTTGGCTTGCGCCCATTGGCGCAGCTCATCTGCCGAGATAAGCAGGAGCCGCCCGTCTTTGACGATCACGAGGTTCGTCTCAGTCAGCATCGCGGTCTTGCGCGCCTGTTGGGCGGCTCGCTGCAATGCACCCAAAGAGGCCCGCACGTCCGGGTCTTTGGCTTTGGATAGGTCGTTGGTGTTCATTGGTTTTCTCCCCATTGCAACAGGGTCGGCTCCTCGCCGACATTGTCAAACTCTGCCCAAGTGTCCACTATGGACTTGTAATCGTACACAAGGTGGTGCAGCCCGGAGGCGAAACGGCGGCGAATCACCGCTTCGGGAATGTCGTGCCCCCCTTGCCGCACGCGCTCTGCCACTCTCGCCATGGCCGTCTCTGCATCCGGTAGGTGCAGGAAAAACAGGCTGACGTGGTAGCCCTGTTCCCGCCATTGTTTGATGCGGCCCACGTAGGCGCGGCCCGCAAGCGTTGTCTCAAAGGCAAAACCATCACCCCGGCGCACGCAGTCGGCGATTTCTGCCAGCATCAACCGACCCGCTTTGAAGGCTGCCGCCTCAGGTGCGAACGGCGAAAGACCCGCTGCGATCAAATCGGCGTTGATAAAGCGCGTGCACTGCGCCTCTTGCGGCAGAAAAGATCGGGCGAAGGTGGTTTTGCCAGCCCCGTTCGGCCCAGCGATGATGATGATTTTCTTACTCATGCCTCTGTCTCTTCTGGCGATGGGAAAAGCTGCTGCATCAGCCCTTTTTTATGGGTCTTGAGGGCTTCGAGCTTGGTGCTTTGGGAGAGGATTATCTCATCGAGGGAGGAGAGGCATAAGGCGATGCGTTGTTGTTCTTCTATTTTGGGTAACACGAATCTCAAATGCACCATTTGAGAGACCTTTATGCTTGGCTGAACAGCGCCCATTGTGATCTTGAGGAATTTTTCTTTATTTTGTTCGACGGTTAGCAAGTACAGAGCGAACAGTTTGGATACATTTTTTTCACATCTCAAGCCTATGATGTTTTGAGCGATCACGGGTTCATTTTTATCGCAAACGAGAGAGCATTCCGCAATAGCACCCACAGTAGAAAACAAAATATCACCCGGCTTTACGTGGCCACGAAACCAATTGCGATGCGTATCTTCATCAATGAATTTCGAAACCTTGTTGTATTTTATAAGGTTACTTCCCAGCGCATTTACCTCTACAAGCGGATATCCATTAGCACTTAAAGGCGGTGTCTTACCTCTGTTGTCTATTACGGTTTCGAGTAGCTCTTGCAATTTTCTGCCAACCCACTCCCCCGCATCCCTAAATTCCGGAAATCGCAGCCGGGGGCGGGTTTCGCCTTCGCGGGGGAAAAGCTGCTGCATCAGCCCTTTTTTATGGGTCTTGAGCGCGGCGAGTTTTTGGCGTTGGGCGGCGATCACCTCGTCCAGCGAGGTCAGGCAGTCGGCGATCTTTTGTTGTTCGGGAATGGCGGGGACTGCGACTTCAATTTTCTCGATGTTTACTTTCGATAAGTTCGGAACGCCTCCAGCCTCATTGTGCTTTAGCCAGTCAATGTTTTGGAACATCGAAAAAACAAATTTTGGCAGGCACTCTTTGAAGGAGTGGGTGTAAAACAAAGTGTCCACTGTCCAAAACTTTCCGACGAGAAACATTGGCTTGTTAATAGTTCCCTTTCGCCCAATGCACACGCTTTCACCATCATACAGATATTCATCAACTGAGAGCATGTAGCCCCCTGACCCATAAACAGGAATATCTCCGCTTGATAGATGCTTGTAATCTCTGCCACTTCCAATCGTAAACAGATCATCGAACTGCTTGATTCCCCACGCCGCCGCATCCCGAAACTCCGGAAATCGCAGTTTGGGCGTCAGTGTAGCGGGAGCATCCTGCTCCCTTGTTTCAGAGGCCTTGGAGCTGGAAGCTCCGGCTACTTTCTTATTGCTCATACGCATTAAGTCCTGAGATGTCGCGGCCTTGGGCGCGTTTGCGCAGAAGCGGGGTGAGCTCGTCCATGAGGGCGAGTTCCTTTTGGGTGCGGGCTTTCCAGCCAAGGCCGAGCGGGGCCATGAGGTCGCCCAAAGCTTCGCCATCGAAGATCATGCGCTGGAGGATGGTTTCCACGAAGGTTTGCAGCGCGGCGGCATCCAAGCCGTGGCGGGTGGCGAGTTCGGCGAGTTCCTGGGACTGCTTCTCGGCTTCGAAGCGCTGGTAACCCTCGCGGATGGTCGTTTCGCTGAGGGCTTCGCCCGCCTTCAAAGTGACGATGTAGGCGGCGATGTCTTCCCGCACATCCATGAACTTGGCGTCGGACTGGATCAGGCCGACGAGCTGCTCGCGGCTCATCTTCTGTTTGCCCGGTGTCTGCTCGGTGAAGCGGGCGATGAGGCCCATGATGTAGTCGTAATCAATGACGGAGGAGGCGAAGAGGACGAACTCGAAATCCAACTGGTCCACATCGTTTGCGCCGGGTTTGTCGCCGTCCTTGCCCTGCTGGGCTTTGAGGCGCTGGGCGGTCTCCAAGTAGGCGCCGCGAAAGCCGAGCAAATTTTCCTGGGGCAGGATGTGCTCGATGGTGGCGGCGTTGTCCTCGGAGAGGTCGGTGTATTGGTCGAGCTGGGTCTTGAGCCGCTGCACTTCCTTGAAGTGGTTGATGAAGGCGGCGCGGGCTTCATCGCCCTTGAGGTTGGGCACGGCCTGCGGGGTGCAGGCTAGGCCCTGGGATTTCATGAAGGCGTCTAGCTTCTGCACTGCATCTTGCAGTTTTTCGATCACCACCGGAGCCTTGTCCACGAGCCAGATTTCGCGGGCTTTGGGTCCGGCATTTTCTCCCGAGAACAGCGCGATGGCGGCATCGACGGCGTCCTGCTGCTGGCGAAAGTCGAGGATATTGCCGTAGGGCTTGGTGCCGTTGAGCACGCGGTTGGTGCGGGAGAAGGCCTGGATCAAGCCGTGATACTTGAGGTTCTTGTCCACATAGAGCGTGTTCAGGTATTTGGAATCGAAGCCGGTGAGCAGCATGTCCACCACGATGGTGATGTCGATTAGATGGTGGCGGGAGCATCCTGCTCCCTTCTGCGTCATTGGGAGCTGGAAGCTCCCGCCACTTTGAAAATACTGCTGATCCTTGATGCGCTTTTGCACATCCTGATAGTAGAGATCGAACTCGCCGACGCTGTGATTGGAGCCGTAGCGGGTGTTGTAGTCTTTGATGATGGCCTTGAGGGCGGCTTTCTTCTTCTCGGGCTCGACTTGGTTGTCCTCCTTTTCCTGCGGCAGGTCTTCCTGAATCTGCTGCACGTCTTTATTGCCCTCGGCAGGCGGGGAGAAGACGCAGGCGATATTCAGCGGCTGGAAGTCGGGGTCGGCGGCGTGTTTCTCGGCCTGAAGGGTCTTGAAAAGGGCGTGGTATTCGATGGCGTCATTGATGGAAGCGGTGGCGAACAGGGCATTGAAGCGGCGCCCGCCGGTAGCGGCATCGTGCTTGGTCAGAATGGCGTCAACGATGGCGCGTTTGGGCACAGTAGCGGGAGCATCCTGCTCCCTTGTTGTTCGAGTTCGAGAGCTGGCGGCGGCTGTGGAGATAAGGGAGCTGGAAGCTCCCGCCACTTTGGGATTCTCGCGGATGTAGCGACGGATGGCCGCCATGGCACGCTCGTGGCGCACGATGTGGTCGTAGGACTCATGTTGCCAAAACTGCCCAGTCTTTCCCAGACGTTTGTTGATCTGATTGGCGGTGAATGATTTCCAAGAATGCGTGATATCGGACAATCCATGACCATTCATCGGCTTGACCAAAACATGGACATGGTTGGGCATAATGACGAACTCGTCCAAGAGATACCGCTGTCCTTCAAAGTGCTGAAGCGCATCACGAACAATTTTGGCGTTCACTTCATCACGCAAGACACAGGAGCCACTGCCCGCATTCAGCAGGGCTTCGTAGCGGTCGGAAAAGAGACGGTGATACTCGGCGAGTTCTGCGGGACTCAGGTTGTCAAGGTCGTGGGTTTGTTTCCAGCGTTCGCGTTCTTCTTTGAGTTCGTCCACGACAGCCTGGGGCAGAGAATCGGCGAGTCGGAAGGTCACGAAATACCAGACCGAACCCTGCTCCCAGTGGGGAAGATTATCACCGGAACGGATGTCGATCTCGGTCAATGGATTGAAGTATTCCCACACCGTAGCGGGAGCATCCTGCTCCCGTGTTGTTTGGGATCGGGAGCTGGAAGCTCCGGCTACTTTGTAGTAGTCCACATGGAAGCGCAGGACGTTGGCGTCCTCGATGGCGTGGGTGATGGTGTAGGCGTGGAGCTGCTTTTGAAAAAGATCCACGGTGGTCTGGTAAGAGGCCTGTTGTCCCTCGATTTTCAGAGAAGTGGCGTTTTGCTCAAAGATAGGCGTGCCGGTGAAGCCGAAGAGCTGCGCCTTAGGGAAGAATTCTTTGATGGCCTTGTGATTTTCGCCGAACTGCGAGCGGTGGCACTCGTCGAAGATGAAGACGATGCGTTTATTGCTCAGGGGTTCGAGCTGCTCCTTGTAGGTGGCTTTGCCATCCTTCTTTTGCTGCTTGTTGCGCTTGCTGTTTTCATCCAGCGCGAGGCCGAGCTTCTGGATGGTGGTGACGATGACCTTGTCGGCGTAGTCGTCGGAGAGGAGGCGGCGGACTAATGCGCCGGTATTGGTGTTTTCCTCCACGCAGCCTTCCTGGAACCGGTTGAACTCCTCGCGCGTCTGCCGGTCGAGATCCTTACGGTCGACGACGAACAGGCATTTCTCGATGTCGGGGTTGTCCTTCAGCAGCGTGGATGCCTTGAAGGAGGTGAGGGTCTTGCCGCTGCCGGTGGTGTGCCAGATGTAGCCGTTGCCGCAGTTCTGGTGAATGCACTCCACAATGGCCTTGACCGCGTAGATTTGATACGGGCGCATCATCATCAGCTTCTGCTCGCTGGCGATGAGCACCGTGTAACGGCTGATCGTCTGGCCTAGGGTGCATTTGACCAGGAAGGTGTCCGCGAAGTCGTCGAGGTGGGTAATCTTCTTGTTGTCTTCGCTGGCGAACTGATAAATCGGCAGAAAGCGCTCCTCGGCGTTGAAAGCGAAGTGGCGGGCATTATTGTTGGCGAAGTAGTAGGTGCTGTCGCGATTGCTGACGATGAAGAGCTGGATAAAGCAGAGCAGCGTGCGGGTGTAGCCGTTGCCGGGATCGTTTTTGTATTCAACGATCTGCTCCATGGCTCGGCGCGGGTTGATGCCGAGGGTCTTCAGCTCGATTTGCACGACAGGCACGCCGTTGATGAGGATGATAACGTCGTAGCGGTGGTGGCTGTAGTCTGTGTTGATGCGCAGTTGATTGATGACCTCGAAGGTGTTTTTGCACCAATCCTTGATGTTGACGAGGGTGTAGTTGAGTGGCGTACCGTCGTCACGGATAAAGGCATTGCGGTCCCGCAGGGTGCGGGCGGCGCTGAAGACGTCCGGGGTGATGATCTCGTCGAGCAGGCGGGCGAACTCGCCCGGAGTCAGGGTGACGCGGTTGAGGGCTTCGAACTTTTCGCGGAAGTTGCGCTCCAGCGAGGCGCGATCCGTGATGTCCGGGCGGTAGGTGTATTTAAGCTCCGTTAGTTTGTCGATGAAGCTTTGTTCGATTTTTTGTTCAGTCATTGTGGGTGCTCTGCAATCTTGATATGCCCCGAAGGCTTGGTGATAGAGTCTTCCCATTTAAGCCGCTCCTTGTTGTTCAACTTATTTCGTGCATATTACTCAGGCTACCGATAAATCCTTGAACATCCGCTTGATCAAACGGCCATCCCAATTCCTGTTTTGTCTCCGGATCAACTAAAACTGGAATGCGCAGAGCATAGTGCTCCTGCCATTGTTCCTGTTCGGCAATGTCGACATAGTCAACGCCATTCGGCACGCATTCGTTAATAATGAGCTCCGCCTGTTCGCAAAGATGACAGCCGGAGGTTCCGAATAGCATTAAGCGCATATCAATGATGCAAATGCGCCGCCAACCAACGCTCGGCGACTTCTTCGGCAATGCCTTTGCGTCTGGCGTAATCTTGCAGCTGGTCTTTGTCTATCTTGCCGACATTGAAATACTGCGATTGGGGATGGGAAAAGTACCAGCCGCTGACCGCCGACGCCGGGTACATCGCGTAACTTTCGGTCAGTTCTATGCTGGTGAGTTCGGTCGCATTGAGCAATTCGAACAGCTTGCCTTTTTCGGTGTGATCGGGACAGGCAGGGTATCCGGGGGCTGGACGTATGCCTTGATAGGTTTCGTTGATTAGCTGGTCAACCTCGTGGGTTTCATCTTCGGCATAGCCCCAATATTCTTTTCTGACCACTTGGTGCATATATTCCGCAAACGCTTCGGCCAATCTATCAGCCAGCGCCTTGAGCATAATCGAGCTGTAATCGTCGTTATCTAGCTCAAATTCTTGCAGTTTATGTTCTATGCCGATGCCGGTCGTGACCGCAAAAGCGCCGATATAATCGGCTTTGCCGCTATCGATCGGGGCGATAAAATCCGACAGGCAATAATTGGGTCTGCCCGGCGCTTTGACGTTCTGCTGGCGCAAATGATGCAAGGTTTCTTTTTTCTGGGTGCGGGTGTCGTCGCTGTACACCACGACATCATCACCATCGCTGTTGGCGGGGAAGAGCCCGATCACGGCGCGGGCGGTTACCCATTCTTCACTGATGATTTTTTTCAGCATGTCCTGTGCGTCTTTAAACAGGATTCTGGCTTCGATACCGATAACTTTATCATCCAATATTTTGGGATAGCTTCCGGCCATTTCCCAAGTTTGGAAAAACGGCGACCAGTCGATATACCCAGCCAGCGTGCCCAAGGAAACATGGTCGATGACTTTGATACCCAGGAACGACGGTTTAACCGGCTCGTAGTTGCCCCAGTTGAATTTATTGTGCCGCGCCTCTTCTAATGAGTGCTGTTTGGTTTTGGCTTCGCGGCCTTTGTGCCGCTCCCTGACTTCCACGTATTCTTCGCGTACGCTGTTGACGAACTCATCTTTTAAATCGGCGCTCAGCAAGTTGCTGGCGACACCAACGGCCCGCGACGCATCGGTCACATAAATAACCGGCCCTTGGTAATGCGGGGCAATCTTTACTGCGGTGTGGGCGCGTGAAGTGGTTGCGCCGCCTATCATCAACGGAATGGTAAAGCCTTGGCGCTGCATTTCTTTAGCGACATGCACCATTTCATCCAGCGACGGGGTAATCAGACCGCTCAAGCCGATAATATCGACGTTTTCCAAACGCGCGGTTTGTAAAATCTTATCGGCGGGCACCATCACGCCCAAGTCGATCACGTCGTAGTTATTGCATTGCAGCACTACGCCAACGATATTCTTGCCGATGTCATGCACGTCGCCTTTAACGGTCGCCATCAGAATTTTGCCGTTGGTTTGCCGTTCACCCGCCGCTTTATCGGCGTCCATGAACGGCATCAAATAAGCCACGGCCTTTTTCATTACCCGCGCTGACTTGACGACTTGCGGCAGGAACATTTTGCCCGCGCCGAACAAGTCGCCGACCACGTTCATGCCGTCCATTAATGCGCCCTCAATGACGTGCAGCGGCCGTTCGGCTTCCAGTCTTGCCTGCTCAGTATCTTCGTCAATGTAATCGGTGATGCCTTTTACCAACGCATGTTCGAGTCGCTTACTGACCGGCCAGCTGCGCCATTCCAGATCCTGTTCTTTTCCGGCGCTGCTGCTGCCGTCGCCGCGATATTTGTCGGCGAGTTCCAGCAATTTATCGGTGCCGCTGCCGTCATGCGTATTTAATATGACCGCTTCAACTGCATCGCGCAAATCACCAGGGATGTCTTCATAAATCGACAGCTGACCGGCATTGACGATGCCCATGTCCATGCCTGCCTGAATGGCGTGGTATAAAAATACCGCATTGATCGCTTCCCGAACCGGATTGTTGCCGCGAAACGAAAACGAGACGTTGGAAACGCCGCCGGAAATCAGCGCGTAAGGCAGGGTGCGCTTGATCTCTTGGGTGGCTTCAATGAAATCCAGGCCGTAATTGTTGTGCTCGTCTATGCCGGTGGCAACGGCGAATATATTGGGGTCGAAAATAATGTCTTCGGGCGGAAAACCGACCTGTTCGGTCAGAATTTTATAGGCCCGCTGGCATATTTCGATTTTTCGGGTCTTGGTATCGGCCTGTCCTGCTTCGTCAAAGGCCATGACGATAACCGCCGCACCATAGCGGCGTACCAGCTTGGCGTGATCGATAAACGCTTGTTCACCTTCTTTAAGTGAAATGGAATTCACCACGCCTTTGCCCTGAATGCATTTAAGACCCGCTTCCAAAATTTCCCATTTGGACGAGTCCAGCATAATCGGCACCTTGGCAATGTCTGGCTCGGATGCAATCAACATCAAAAAGCGCACCATCGCGGCTTTGGAATCGAGCATGCCTTCATCCATATTGATGTCGATGATTTGTGCACCGTTTTCGACTTGCTGTTTGGCGATATCCAGCGCTGCTTCAAAATCGCCTGCAATAACCAGTCGCTTGAACGCTGCCGAACCGGTTACGTTGTTGCGTTCGCCGATATTAACGAATAACGAATCCGGCCCGATGCTCATGGGTTCGAGCCCCGACAACCGGCATTGTTTGGGTATCTCAGGCACGATTCTGGGCGGATGATTTTGCACGGCCTCAACGATCGCTTTAATATGGGCAGGCGAGGTTCCGCAGCAGCCGCCGATAATATTTAGGTAGCCGCATTTAGCCCAATCCGCTAATTCTTTAGCCATTGCTTCGGGCGTCTCGTCATATTCCCCAAACTCGTTAGGCAAGCCTGCATTGGGGTGGGCGGAAATGTGCGTGTCGGCAATGTTCGATAATTCATCGATATACTGGCGCAATTCCGTTGCGCCTAACGCGCAGTTAAAGCCGAAAGAGATCGGCTCGACATGTTTTAACGAGTTCCAGAACGCGGCCACGGTTTGACCGGAAAGCGTCCGACCTGACGCATCGGTAATGGTGCCGGAAATCATCACCGGCAGTTTGTAGCCGATCTGTTCAAAAACGTTTTCAACCGCAAAAATGGCGGCTTTGGCGTTCAGGGTGTCGAAAACGGTTTCAATCAGGATAATATCCACGCCGCCGTCAATTAGGCCGTGGGTCGCTTCGGTGTAGGCTGCGACTAAGTCGTCGAAAAAAACATTGCGAAAGCCCGGATCGTTAACATCGGGGGACATAGAGGCGGTACGATTGGTAGGGCCTAATACGCCTGCTACGAAGCGCGGTTTGTCCGGCGTTTTTTGGGTATATTCGTCAGCCGCTTCTTTTGCCACGCGCGCCGCCGCGACATTGATCTCGTACGCCAGCGCTTCCATTTTGTAATCGGCCATCGCGATGCGGGTCGAATTGAAGGTGTTGGTCTCGACTATGTCGGAGCCGACTTCAAAATACGCGCTATGAATGGCTTTAATGATGTCCGGTTGGGTCAACGACAATAGGTCGTTATTGCCCTTAAGGTCGGTATCCCACCGGGCAAAACGCTCGCCGCGATAATCTTTTTCTTCCAGTTTGTAGCTCTGGATCATTGTGCCCATCGCACCGTCGAGAAATAAAATGCGCTGGGATAATTGCTGCTTTAATAATTCTGTTTTGCTCATGGGGACAGTCAGGGGTTTATTGGTTTCAGATGTAATCATTGCTTAAAAAGCAATCAAACACTATTATTTTTTACTATTTTCGCCGGAGATGAGCCTGTCAAAACCAACGATGACTCAAGTTATAAAGAGCGTTCTAGCTTCTGTCATTGGGGGGGCAAAGTGACGAAAACAGGCAAAAGGATTTCGAGCAAGGATCTCTTTCAATGACTATTATTGCGGGATTGATTTTTACCGTGTTATTTGTTCTCGGTCTTGTCTTTCTTGTCTCCACCATTTTAGGTTAGGCATTTAGAATCTATGTAACCTACAACCATAAAAAAAGCCCAAGTGCTGCTTGGGCTTTTTTATAACAAACTTCGTACCTTACTTTTCGGCTGATGCTTTAAAGCTTTGTTTTATGCTCAGAAACATTTCTTTAAGGTCGCTAAATAAATTGCCGATTGAAATGGGTTCTTTGGTGATGAATTTTATCCGAACCAGAGCCACCGCTAAAAAGCCAACGATTTGGGGCATCAATTCCATGTACAAAGAAAGCAGGATGCCACCAAACCCCTGAAAGCCGCCTTCATTTTTTCTATCGCCAATACTGGTCAAGTCGCGTTCGTAGTCGGCACCGCCCTCGCTACCTCTTATTGCTTCCATAATATAAAGGTTGACGTCGATAAATCCCAGCTGCACTACAAAAAAAACAACCGCACCCATCGCGACCCACATCATTACATTACTTGTTTTTGCTCTCATAGCCGACTGGTAAATCCAGAGAGCTACAAAAATCATTACAATGCCACCTATCATAATCTGTATCCTTTTTTAAATTATTTTTTTGTTAGAAAGAAAAAATACGCACACTTTAATATCATGTTTGACCCCTCTTTTTCAATTACTTTACAGGATTCATACTTTTCTCGTCCAGGAACTGACTGCTTTTTAATCTCCCCATTTTCAACGGAATATTTAAGAGCGATTTTCAACGCACTGATCCGACCGGCGACATCCGATGCCGTCGAAATAAGGGTTCCATCGGATTTAAACTCCCATTCCTGTGTCACGGCCTTTTTTTTGCCGGTTAACGTAATAGCTTCATCATGAAGATTCCATTTTCCTAAAATCTCAGAATTATCTTTTAATTCAACATCAGCATTTGCCGATAACGTAAAAAAAATTGCGACCAGTGGTAATATTTTAACGCATCTATTCATCATAATTCCTTAACTAAAAATGTATCTGCACTCAAAAAACAGATTCTAAACTATACCACACTGCCTATCGAGCAATAAATTTCAGCCGAGAACATTATTTACCTCTCGTCAATAGAACCGTACAACAATAAGCCTTGACTTTAACTTTGCCTAAAGTATTATTGCTCTTCCGTTTGCTATGTAATTAGCATTATTTCTAAAAACACAAATTTATAGGTAGGGCATCCCATGGGAGCGATCTTAGATATCACCGAAATGTTAAAAGAACCAGCTGGTATGGTCGGCGCGGTTGTAGTTATAGCTGCTGGCTACTTCCTCGTAAAGTGGGTATTCGCCGAACACCCAGACGACGAAAAATAAGTCTTTAAACGATTTATTCTTAACTTAGGTCGCTCACTTCAACTCTTTATTGAGTTGAGGGGCGGCCTTTGTTTTGTCTGCACATTTCAGCACGTTAAACCTGTATTTCTTATATAATCCCTACATCTTCTCGGTTTTTCGAATCATGAAATGTATCAGCTTATATCTGCTAAAATTTTAGACCTCCTCTCCAAGCAAGCTCCCGCTACAGGCATAGGCTTATTCCGGATTTTTTACGGACTCATCACGCTACAGGAAATTATTTTCCTGCTGTATTTTAATCATTTAATTTTCGACCCTATCCCCTATATAGATGTCGAATTCCCGATGATGCCTTTTTTCCTGTGCCTATGGGCGGTCATTGCCGCGTTTATTGTCGTCGGTTACCGTTACCGATTTGCAATGACTTGTAATTACGTTATTTGGCTTGTTTTCGTTAATTTCACTCCTATGCAACGGGATTTTGACGGTGGTTTTGATCTATTCATGATCGGAGCAGGATTTTTTCTGCTTTTTATGCCTGGTGATCGGGCATTTTCAATAGACCGTCTTCGATATAAGCTGAGTACGCCTTTTACCCATTACAGCGCCTACCCGAAGCCGACTGTCTCAGTCCTTGCCTACTACGTGCCCGTTGCCATCTGTCTTGGTTTTCTCTATTTTGACTCGGCCATACATAAAATGTTTGCCGAACACTGGCGCAATGGCTTGGGTACTTGGCTGCCAGCAACGCAGCCTTATTATGTTTCGGCTATCGACATGTCGTCTTTGCTGAATAATAAGCTGTTGCAAAACATCCTGGGTTACACCATTTTAATTTTTCAATTTACCTTTATCTTCTTTTTTGCCAATCGTAGGCTACGCATAGTCTATCTATTGGTCGGCCTTGGGATTCATCTTGGTATTACCTTGTCCTTCAATATTTATCCTTTTGGTTTGGGGATGCTCGGCTTTTACACATTACTTATCCCTTTTAAATGGTGGCGATGCATTGGCCGATTAGTTACAGCAAAGCAACCGTCTCTTACCGTATTTTATGACCAGCTATGCCCTTTATGTAATCGTACCGTCCTGATTCTTAATCATTTCGATGTATTCAGCTATATAGACTTTAAAAACGCCCAGGAACATGCCTCCCACTATCCGGCGCTGGCCGCCATTGATAATGAAACCCTGCTAACCGATTTATACGCACTGGATCGCACCGGCCGTATTTATTCGGGCGTTGACACCTATAGCCAGATCTTTATAAAAATGCGTTATTTATTTCCCATCGGCATTATTTTGAGTCTTCCGGGCATCCATCAAATCGCTTTAAAAAAATACCGGTCTATTGCCGACTCGCGCAGCCGGATCCCATGCACATCCGCTTGCCTTGTGCCGCAAGCTTTATCGGACACCAGTCTATACCATCAATTTTTTGAAGGCGTTGCCGCGCAAAAACCGAAGGCATTTTCCAGAAAGCTAGCGAAAATATTGCTGGCGTTGCTGGTTTTACAATTAAACAGCTCCATTCATTACGGGCTTGTTTATAGGTTTAATGTCGACAGTCCTCAAAATCCTATCTCACAAGCCAGTAACGCCATTTTAATGGCCTCACAGACCTTTTTAGGTATTACCCCTCATGCGCTTTACCTGCACGACCACTTTACCGGTTATGAGCATATTTTAGCGATCACCTATACCGATCGAAGCGGCATTGAACGCTGGCTACCTTTTGTCAATGAGGAAGGACGTCTGCTTGCGCCCAACTGGGGGCGCGTTCATTCGATGTGGGCTAATATCGCCGTTACGCCAACTATTGAGAACCAACGTTTGCATAAATTCATTATGAAAGTCAGCGCTTTCTGGGGGCAAAAGATCGGCTTGAATCTGGATAACGTCGTTTTTAACATAAAGCTTAAAAAAATCAGTGCACCCTCTTACTGGGTTCATGATCAATTGCATAAAAATTTAACACCGCAATGGATCACTATAGGAACGGCAAAATGGACTGGCAAACAAATCGCTTTTGATTTGCCAGACAATATCAATGCGCTTTAACTGTGCAGGTCATTATTCAATTTTAGTATTGCATCATCATTCCTATCATGATATAAAATGCACGTGCTTTAATTTAATGGCGCAACTTAATAAAAATAATTGAAACCCCTTTGGAGGATATTCTTATGAATAAAATTTTAGCTCTTTTAGCTATGGCATTAATGATTGTTGGTTTATCTGGCTGCATGGATGATCCAGATGGCTCAAAACAAAAAGTTTCTAGCTCTATCCAGCTGTAACTGAATTTTTAGCAGTACCAAAAAACCCAGCTTTTAGCTGGGTTTTTTGTTTTTACACGCTTTTGCCTTTTTGCAAAGCGCAAGATCGAACTTACCTCCCGCCGCCTCAATCACCGTACTCACTGTTTGTTTAAGCCGTTATAAGCGGTTTTTAGCGTTCACGTGACCTCTATTCGAGCGCATAAGTTACATCTGGCTAGATTGCGCGGTCACTCAGCAGCTGCTCCATGCAGCCGTATCGATTACTAGCTTCGGCAGACAGGCTATTTTCTCCAAAACTCCGGTACAAATAAGATAACAATGGAAAATATTTGCACCCGACCCAACAGCATAGCGAATGTGCAGACACCCGTCTGAAAGTCGCTCAGGCTGGCGTAATTGCTCGCAGGTCCCACTTGGTTAAGACCGGGTCCGGCGTTGTTAAAACAGGCGATAATCGCAGAAAAAGCACTTATAAAATCCATGCCGCTCAATAACAGCATGAATACCAGAATGACGATGCTGATGAAATATAAGTAAATAAACCCGGTCACGGAGACAATGATTTTATTGCTTATCACGGTGTCGCCGATTTTCATGGATTTAACCGCAAAGGGATGAATAAACTTGAACAGTTCCAGACGCGCCTGTTTCATCAGGATGATGGTGCGGATCATCCGAATGCCGCCGCCGGTGGAACCGGAAGAGGCTGAAACACAACATAAAAACAACATCCACATCGGCACAAAAATAGGCCATTGATTAAAGTCCTGGCTGGCAAAGCCGCAATCGGTGGCAATAGTAACCAGATTAAACGTCGCATGGCGTAAGGCGGTAAAAAAGTCAGGATAAGTGCCTTTATGCCACAGCACCGATGCCGCCATCAGACAACTACCCAACACTAAAACGAGGAAAGCCCTTGCCTCCCTGTCATCGATATAAGGGTTGAATGAGCGTTTTCTGATAGCCACAAAATGGGTGGCAAAATTGATCGCCGCGAGCAATTGGAAAATGGTTAGTACCACCTCGATGGACAGCGAATTGAAAAACCCGACACTGCTGTCATGGGTGGAAAAACCGCCTAAACTCATCGCAGAAAAAGCATGGCAAATAGCATCGAACCAGCCCATACCTGCAAAGCGCAAGGCAATAATGCAAGCCAGAGTGATGCCCGCATAGACCAGCCACAAAGCTTTCGCGGTTTGCGCTATGCGCGGCGGCAAGTCTGATTCCTTGACCGTTCCCGGCGATTCTGCAATATACAATTGCATGCCGCCGATACCCAGAATGGGCAAAATGGCGACCGCAAAAATAATAATGCCCATGCCTGCTATCCAGTTCAATTCATGCCGCCACAAATTAATCGACATCGGCAATTGGTCAAGACCGCTAAATATGGTCGCCCCGGTCGTAGTTAGGCCGGAAACCGTCTCAAAATAAGCATCGACAAAACTTAATTCTGGCAGGTAAATCATCAGCGGCAAGGTGCAAAATACCGGTGTTACCGACCAGGTAATCGCCACCATCAAAAAACCTGTCTGTCTGGTCATTTTTTTGGGTATGCGTAGCGTCGGAACAAACATCAACGCACCCAGCAACAAGGTAATCAAAGAACCCTGAGAGAAAGCAGTAGTAGCACCGTCATCGGCTATGGCGGAGGTCAGCAAACAAGTCGCCATTAAACTGCTGAACCCTATGGTGACTAAACCGAAAATATTGATAATAGTAAAGACGACATTCATGGGCTTAGATTCAAAGCGAAGGGTTTAAAGGAAAGGCTATGGGCTAAGGTTTTTCGCCTTGCGCCTGCCCTTAAATTAAAGGGTCTGAAATTTATTCTCGATGTTGATAACCAGTTTCTTGTCCATCACGAACATCACCACATGATCGCCTTCTTCAAACACTGTGCCGCAGTGTATGGCAATAACCTGTTTGTCGCGGATCAGTGCGCCTATCACTATGCCTTCAGGGAAATTAATAGAGTCCACCCTACGTCCGACCACGGAATTCAGATCGTTGCTTTGGTGCGCAATTGCCTCGATAGCCTCGGCGGTGCCGCCGCAAAGGGAACTGACTTGCGCCACGTCGCCACGACGTACATGTTTTAAAATACTGCCCAGCGTTTCCTGATTAGGCAGCACGGCAACATCAATGCCTGTTCCCGGCAATAGTTTGCTGTACGACGCATGGTTGAGCAAACAGATAGTCTTTCGTGCGCCTAAACTTTTTGCCAAAGAGGCGGAAACGATGTTAACGCCGTCATTTTCGGTAATCGCACAAAACAAATCGGTGCTGTCGATAGACTCGTCAAGCAATAGCGCTTCATCGGCGCAATCGCCAAGCAGCACCACCGTGCGTTGAAGATCATTGGCTATCTTGTTAGCACGTCGGGGATCTTTTTCAATAATTTTCACCTGATGGTCGCGTTCCAGTGCCAGAGCCAAGCGTTTACCGACATGACCGCCGCCGGCGATGATAATTCGTTTTAACGGAGCTTCCAGCTTGCCCAGTTCTTTCAATACCCCTCGCACTTCTTCGCGTGGGGCCACAAAAAAAACTTCATCACCGGTTTCAATAACGGCTTCACCGTTCACGGTCAGTGGCACACCTTGCCTAAAAATAGCCACCACACGGATTTTACCACCGACGAGTCGTTCTTTCAGGTGTTTGATTTCTTTACCTGTTAAAGAACCGTCCGCCATTACCTTTACAGAAAAAAGCCGTACTAGGCCGTCAGCAAAATCGGAAATATGCAGTACGCCGGGAAACTCGATTAAATTACGGATAGCCTCCATGACGATTTGTTCCGGGCTGATGACTATATCCACCGGAATGCCGTTCGGGCCGAACAATTGAGGGTTTTTCAGATAATCGACGGCGCGCACCCGCGCAATCGTTTTAGGGCGACTGTACAGCGCATTGATGATTACGCATGCCAGCATATTGGTCTCGTCGCTGTCGGTAACCGCAATAATGATGTCGGCGGTTCGGGCGCCAGCTTGTTCGAGCACTCTTGGATGCGCTGCGTTACCGGCAACCGTGGCAATATCGAAACGCTCTTTTAATGCGTCGAGCAACTCAGTCCTGAAATCAACGACGACGATGTCGTTCTCCTCGCTTGCTAGAGCCCCGGCAACCGATGAACCGGTAACACCGGCTCCAAGAATAAGTATTTTCATTTCTGCCCTACGAGTATTAAAAAATAAAAGCAGGCGAAAGACGAAAGGCGCTTAACCTTGCGCCTTTCGCCTGCATCTTCAATTACATTCTGGCCAACACTGCTGCCACCGTTTCACCCATGGCCGCTGGTGTTGGGCAGATGGTGACTCCCAACTCTTTCAGTAGCGCTACCTTTTCTGCGGCGCTTTCGCCCGCCGATGAAATAATCGCGCCGGCATGACCCATGCGTCGACCTTCAGGAGCCGTTAACCCGGCGATATAGGCGATGACCGGTTTAGTCATGTGTTCTTTGGCAAAAATTCCGGCTTCAACTTCCTGCGGGCCGCCGATTTCACCAATCATCAGCACCACTTTGGTTTCTGGGTCGGCTTCAAACTTTTCCAAAATATCACGGTGTGAGCTGCCGTTGATCGGGTCGCCGCCGATACCGACGGAGGTTGAAATGCCGATGCCCAAGCGCTTCATTTGGTCAGCCGCCTCGTATCCCAAGGTGCCTGAACGACCAACGATGCCGACATTGCCCGATATGTAAATATGCCCTGGCATAATGCCCAGCATGGCGCGACCTGGGCTGATCGTGCCAGCGCAGTTGGGGCCGGTGAGGATCATTCTTTGCGCTGCCGGAAAGCGGCGCAGAAAACTTTTAACCGTCATCATATCCTGCGTTGGAATACCATCGGTAATCGCTACGCAATATTTAATGCCCGCATCGGCGGCTTCCATGATGGAGTCGGCGGCAAAAGCAGGGGGAACAAAGATAATGCTGGCTTCGGCGCCAACTTGGCGTACCGCTTCTTTGACGGTGTTAAAAACCGGCAAACCTAAGTGGGTTTGGCCGCCTTTGCCGGGCGTGATACCGCCGACCACGTTAGAGCCGTAGTTGATCATGTCCTGGGCGTGAAAGCTGCCGATTTTTCCGGTAAAGCCCTGGACAATAATGCGTGTTGTTTCGTCGATTAAAATAGCCATGTTATGCTCCCTGAGCCGCTTCTTTTGCAACCACTTCATTGCGCGCCTGCACCGCTTTTTCGGCCGCTTCGGCCAAGGTTTCAGCGGTAATAATCGGCAAGCCGCTTGCTGCGATAATCCGGCGGCCTTCTTCAACGTTAGTGCCCGACAGTCTGACAATCAACGGTATTTTCATATCGATTTTTTTGACCGCCTCAATAACGCCTTCGGCAATCCAGTCGCAACGGTTGATGCCGGCAAAAATATTAACCAGCATGGCTTTTACGCCCTTGTCGGCCAGCACTAAACGAAAGGCTTTTTCGGTACGTTCAGCCGATGCGCCGCCGCCTACGTCGAGGAAGTTGGCAGGCTCGCCGCCGGCCAGTTTAATCATGTCCATGGTCGCCATTGCCAAACCGGCGCCGTTAATCATGCAGCCGATATCGCCACCCAGTCCGACATAGCTTAAGCCGCGGTCTGCAGCCGCCATTTCACGGGGATCTTCCTGGGTTTTATCGCGCAATTCGGAGATTTTTTGCTGACGGAACAGGGCGTTGTCATCAAAGCTCATTTTGGCATCCAAAGCAACCAGTTCGCCGCTACGCGTAACCACCAGCGGATTGATTTCCAACATGCTGACATCCAGCTCACGCAAAGCGCGGTAACAGCCTCGGATGGTTTTAACCGCATGGCTCATTAGCTCAGGATCAAGACCCAGTGCAAAAGCCATTTCGCGCGCCTGAAAATCTTGCAAACCTACGGCCGGTTCGATGTAAATTTTAGTAATGGCATCGGGATTGTTTTCGGCCAGCTCCTCGATTTCCATGCCGCCTTGCGCGGAGCCGACCATCACAATACGCTCCGAACTGCGGTCGACCAGAAAACAGAAATACAATTCCTTGACGATGTCGATCCCGGCTTCGATATACAACCGGCCGCACACCTTACCGGCCGGGCCGGTTTGATGGGTGACCAGTCTTTTACCCAGCAACGCTTCTGCCGCCGCTTCAACTTCATCGTGGGTCTTGCAGATTTTAATGCCGCCCGCTTTGCCGCGCGCGCCGGAATGAATCTGTGCTTTAACCGCCCAAAGGTGCCCGCCAATATCTCTGGCGCGTTGCACGGCCTCTTCCGGGCTATAGGCCATGCCGCCTTCAGCGATTTTAACGCCATAACCGCTTAAAATTTCTTTCGCCTGATACTCATGAATATCCACAGCATCTCCTGTTATTGAATTGCGTAGGCCGGGCTAGCGTAGTGTAACCCGGCATTGTTCTATTGGGTTTTTGCTGCAATCGCTTCGGCAGCCCGAACCACATTGCTTGCCATTTTTTCCGATGCGGCGTCGATTAAACGACCATCCAATGCGGCCGCGCCTTTGCCTTGAGCGGCCGCTTCCTTCAAAGCAGCCAGTATGCGTTTTGCCTTGTCGACTTCCGACGCAGGCGGGGTGAATATTTCATTGGCTAATGCCACCTGTGACGGGTGTATCGCCCATTTGCCTTCACAGCCTAAAGCCGCTGCGCGTCTTCCGGCCATTTTGTAGCCTTCGGGATCTTTAATATCACCGAAAGGCCCGTCGATAGGACGCAAGCCATAGGCGCGGCAGGCAACCGTCATTCGGCTGATCGCAAAATGCCATTGGTCGCCGGGGTAATCGGGATTCAATCCGCCGATGTTGGTGGTTCTGGCGCGGTTGCTGGCCGCGTAATCGGCTACGCCAAAATGCAAGGCTTCAAGACGGCCTGCAGCGCCATTGCGGGCAATATCTTCAACATTAGCCATGCCCAATGCCGTTTCAATCAAGGCTTCAATGCCGATCTTGTTTTTAAGCCCTTGTTGCATTTCCAGCTGATTCAGCATCGCTTCAACCATATAAACATCGGCATAAACGCCCACCTTAGGGATCAACACTGTATCCAGCTTTGCGCCGCACTGCTCGACCAAATCCACCACGTCACGCACCATGTACTGGGTGTCCAGGCCGTTGATGCGCACTGAAATGGTCACGCCGTGGCCTTTCCAGTCCAGATCGTTAATCGCTTCGATAATGTTCTTTCTGGCTTGTAATTTGTCGTCTGGAGCTACGGCATCCTCAAGATCCAGAAAAATAAAATCAGCGCCACTTTTCATTGCTTTTTCAAACATTTCAGGGCTAGACCCCGGAACGGCTAATTCACAGCGTTGAACTCGTTGAACTGACGCTGCATATAAGGTGTGGCTCATTGATACTTTCCTAATTTCATTATTGTAAATCGTGTAGGCTAAACCCGACCTGCGCGGCATAAACCGAACATAAATTAACCACACATTTTACTTCCAGAGGTCTTAAAGTCAATTTTTCTTGCCGTGAGCGAAGCCGAACGGTCGGCTCAGTGCTTAATCTAATCTTGCCGATTTTTGGCGGCTATGTCATTATTGCCAGTTTTTGGACCTTAGCTTTTTCAATGTCCAAGCTGCATGTTCAACCACTCAACTACTTAAAGAGGCAATGCAATGGCTGGTCGTAACCACCTATATATTCCTGGCCCTACCAATGTGCCAAATGAAATCATGAACGCTATGCATGTCAGCATGGAAGACCATCGTTCTCCCGTGTTCCCTAAACTGCTGACGCCTCTTTTACAAGATCTGAAAAAAATCTTTAAAACAGAAACCGGCCAAGCGTTTATTTTTCCTGCAACCGGTACCGCAGGCTGGGAAGTTGCGTTGACCAACACCTTAAATCCTGGCGACAAGGTTTTAATCTATCGCTTCGGTCAATTCAGTCATTTATGGGCTGAAATGGCAAAACGCCTAGGCTTCGATGTTGAAATTCATCAAGAAACCTGGGGCAAAGGCATTCCGCTGGACAGAATAGAAGCCCGTTTAAAAGAAGACACCAAGCACGAAATCAAGGCCGTTCTAGCGACGCATAACGAAACCGCTACCGGCGTGACCAGCGATATTGGCGGCGTACGTAAAGCCATGAACGCGGCCAATCACCCCGCACTCTTATTCGTTGACGGCGTTAGCTCTATTGCAAGCCTCGACTTCCGCATGGACGAGTGGGGCGTTGACGGTGCAATCAGCGGCTCACAAAAAGGCTTTATGATGCCCGCAGGCGGCGCATTTTTGGCATTCAGCCAAAAAGCCTTGAAAGCTAATGAAACATCAACTTACCCGCGTTGCTTTTTGGACTTAAAAGACCAAATGAACGCCAACAAAGACGGCTACACGCCTTACACCCCGTCGCTGCCTATTTTATACGGCTTGCGCAAAGCGTTGGATATGTTGCTTGAAGAAGGTCTGGAGAATGTTTTTGCGCGTCATCACCGCTTGGCCGAAGGCGTTCGTAAAGCCGTTGCCGCCTGGGGATTGACCCTATGCGCGCAGCCCGGTTTCGAATCAGACACGGTGACTGCGATTGTAGTGCCCGCCGATAAAGACGCCAAAGATGTGATCAGCACCGCTTTTAGCAAATACGATATTTCCTTAGGTGCAGGCTTATCTGAACTTGCCGGAAAAGCATTCCGTATCGGCCACGTCGGCGATATGAACGACGTTTCGATGCTGGGCTGTATCGCAGGCGTTGAAATGGCGCTACTGGACAACGGCTTTGATTTCAAGCCGGGTGCGGGCGTTGCTGCGGCGATTGAATATTACCGTTCAACAGCTAAGTAAACAAAAATAGAACGCAGATAACGCAGATGATTATGATTAAGTAAGATTTTTTTGGTAACTATTCAGCGCGAAACTCAAGCCATAATGGTTATTTTTCAGCTACGCTGAATAGTTACAAATTCTTAACACCTTGTGTGATTAAAAAGAAATCCGTGTAAATCTGCCACATCCGCGTTCTATTTCTTAGATTAAATCCTTAACTTAATTTGAGGATAACCTCATGAGCAAACCCAAAGTCTTTGTTACCCGAAAATGGCCTGCCTCGGTCGAGGCAAGGCTCAAAGCGCTGTACGATGTCACCTTAAACGATGACGACCGGCCATTAACCGCCGACGAATTCCGCTCCGCCCTGCAAAATTACGATGCCGTTTGCCCCACCGTTTGCGATTCATTCCCCGCCGACGTTATCAACGTCGACAACAAACGCTGCAAAATCCTCGGCAACTTCGGCGTAGGCTACAACCATATCGACATTAACGCCGCCAAGGCGCAAGGCTTAGTCGTAAGCAACACCCCCGGCGTGTTGACGCACAGCACCGCCGATATTGCGATGACCTTATTGTTAATGTCCGC
>JBCKWO010000032.1:0-22224 GCA_038922535.1 Methylobacter sp.
GGAGCGTGGGAACGATGCAAAGTGGGGGATATTTTTTGCGAGTTACCTTAATAGACTCAGAATTTACGTATGAAAATCAATAATTTCGATCCGGTACAAACCGAGTTGCTAAAAGGCGTCAACCTGATTGAAGCCAGCGCCGGAACGGGTAAAACCTATGCCATAGCGATGCTGGTGTTGCGCTTTGTGGTCGAGCAAGGTATCGCCATCGAAAAACTGCTGGTGGTCACTTTCACCAAGGCGGCAACCGAAGAACTTAAAGACCGGGTGCGCTGCCGACTGGCTGAAGCCCGACGGGCTTTGGACGGTCGGACTGAAAACATCGACGCCAATATTATCGCTTGGCTGGATAATCTGGATTTAGCGCTAGAGCTGGTCAAACAACGTTTGCAGTCAGCGTTACTGGACATCGATCAGGCCGGAATTTTTACCATTCACGGCTTTTGTCAGCGGGTGTTAAGGGAACATGCGCTGGAAAGCGGGCAATTATTCGACGCTGAATTAACCGGCGATTTGGCGTCGATTAAACAGGCCTGTGCCGATGATTTCTGGCGCAAGCAAATTTACACGCGCTCGGCCTGGGAGGTTGCGGTGTTAACGGCGGACCTTACCACGCCGGATGCGCTGCTTGCCAGTGTCGCCGCGTTCCCCGGCAGCGGCTTAGGAACCTATTCACAGGTTAGCGTTTACCCGGTTTGCTCGAGTTTGGATGTCGCGCTAAAAGATTTGCAACGGCTGGCGGATTTGGCAAAAGACTCGGTGGAGCAGTGTGCCACGATCTTGCGGGGCAGTTTTGCCGGCGGCAAGTTCAAGACCAGCTATACCGCTGTTTTCGACACTCACCATGCCGCGTTAAGTGCTTGGTTACAAGGCATTAGCACGGACATTCCCTGCGCTGAGGCATTGGCCTTATTGACCGAAAATAACCTAAAGGACGCGCTGAACGGCACCCAATTTAGAACCAATAAAAACCAAACCGGCGATCAACGTAAGACCGACTATTTAGCTGAATTGGCAGTAGACACGTCCGTTTTCGATTCACTGGCTTCGGCGTTTACGCAAATCGTCCTGGTGTTTCGCCTTACCTTGTTGGACAGCTTGCGCGAAGAGCTGGATAAACGCTTGCAACAGTTGAATGTGCTGTCTTTCGATGACTTGATCGGCCGCTTGGCCGAGGCCTTGCAAAGTGAAAAAGGCGCGCTGCTGACGGCTGAATTGCAACAGCGTTTTGAAGTCGCGCTAATCGATGAGTTCCAGGACACCGATGACAGTCAGTGGTTTATTTTCCGTTCGTTATTTGCCGCTCCCAGCCAGTATTTATATTTGATCGGCGACCCCAAACAGGCGATCTACAAATTTCGCGGCGCGGATATTTACTCGTACCTGGACGCGCAAGAGCACGCCGAGCATCAATTTACCTTAGGCAAAAACTGGCGTTCGCATCCGCAGTTAGTCAATGCGGTGAATGCGCTGTTTCAAAGAGATCGGGCGTTTAAGTTGGACCGCTTGAAATTTATAAACGTCAAGCCCGCCTTGTCGGCTAATAGCGGCGAGTTGCATCATGCAGGTCTTGCGATTGCGCCGATGGCGTTATGGCAGTTACCGGAAAGCGACAGCAAATCAGGATACTGGACGGCAGGCAAGGCGGCAGAAGAAATCAGCATCGCTGTCGTTAACGAAATTGTCGAATTATTGACCGGCGATTACAGCCTGCAACCGGCGAACCGACGTTTACTGCCCAAAGACATTGCCATTCTGGTAAGAACCAATACCCAGGCCAGAGATTATCAGGCGGCGCTGCGCATGGCTGGAGTGCCTTCGGTGTTAAACAGCACCGAGTCGGTTTTTGCCGCGCAGGAGGCTGCGGACTTGTACACGCTGTTGCAGGCGGTGGCTCATCCCGGCGATAGCGGGCTGCTCAAGCAGGCGTTGACGCTGGACTGGTTCGGTCTGGATGGACAAACGCTGTATCGGCTGATCAATAACGAGGTCGACCTGGATGCCTGGATGTCGCGCTTTCTCGGCTATTTTCAGGATTGGCAGCAAAGCGGTTTGATGGCGATGATGCAGCACTTGCTGACCCAGGAAAAAATCCGCGCCACTATGGCGATAACGCTGATGGCGGAAAGGCAGCTCACCAACCTGCATCATCTTATCGAGCTGGTGCAGCAAGCCGCTGTCGATGAGCATCTGGGCATCAATAAAACCTTGGACGGGTTGCGCAATGCGATAGCAAAAGCGAGCAGTGCTGAAGACCAGCAGTTGCGCCTTGAAAGCGACGATGACGCGGTCAAGATCGTCACCATGCACCGCTCTAAAGGTCTGGAATATTCCATCGTATTTTGCCCTTATCTGTGGCAGCGCAGTGACCGTTTACACAGCGAGCGCTTGCTAATTAAATGTCATGAGCAAGGTCAAACAGTAGTCGATTTGGGGTCAACGGATTTTGAACGCCGCCGCCAACTGGCATTAGAAGAAGAGCTGTCCGAAGATTTGCGGGTGTTTTACGTGGCGGTCACCCGCGCCAAATACCGGTGCTATATTGCCTGGGCCGATGTCCGTTCCGAGAAAACGCCGAACGACTCTGCTATGGCCTGGCTACTCGAATTTTCGGGTGCGGATTTTTCGACGCAACAGGCAGGGCTGCAAGCCTTTCAAGAGACTCGCTCGACCAGCTCAGGACAGGCCCGTTCGACAAGCTCAGGGCAAGCATTTGCCTACCGGTTGTTGGAGCTACCGGGCGATATAACCAGCCGTTATCAAAACACGATGGCAGTCCCCCGGTTGCAGGCAAAAAAACGCCTTAGGTCGTTATACAGCCCTTGGCAAATGAGCAGTTATACGGCCTTGTCGGCATTAAGCCTACACGATGCGCCGGAGTTGCCGGAAGACAAGGCCGGAGAACAAACGCCGATGGTTAAGCAGGAACTCGGCAGTGCAGCATGGGAGTTACCCCGAGGCGCACACACCGGGAATGTCGTGCATGACCTGCTGGAAAACAATGCGTTTATTAACTTGGCGCAGCGCAAGGATATTACCGCGCAACGGGACAAGGCCTGCCAACGCTACGGCCTAAAATTGGAACGGCCAGAAATACTGGATGAGCTGTTACAAGCCACGGTTACAACGCCGCTGTCGGCGACGGATGTCGATTTGTGCCTGATGAATTTGGCGAAAAGCCAATGCCTTAAAGAAATGCCGTTTTATTTATCAATGCAAGCGATGGATGCGGCGCAAATCAACCGCATCTTGCTCGACACCCCGGCTTTCCAGCCTTTGACTTCCAAGCAGATGTGCGGATATTTGACGGGGTTTATCGATCTCATCTGTGCGTTTCAGAACCGTTATTATGTGCTGGACTATAAAACCAACGGTCTGCAAGATTACAGTCCCGACAGCTTAACCTATGCGATGCGCGAACATAATTACGGCCTGCAATACTGGATTTACACGGTGGTGCTGCATCGTTACCTGCAAACGCGTTTGCCGGATTACGACTATGAAACGCATTTCGGCGGCGTGCGTTATTTGTTCGTGCGCGGCATGCAGCCGGACCAGCCTATGAGCGGCGTATTTCAGGATCGACCTGATCTGGAACGAGTTGAAGCCTTGGCGGCGTTGTTTGGGGGTGAGTTGTGATGGACGATGATAGATCATTTAGTCGGTTGGATGTGGCCTTCGCCCGTTTTCTAAGCCAGCGCACCGATTTCGACACTACCCAAAAACAAGCTTTCGAGGCCATCGTAATGACCTTGTCTTACGAGCAAAACCAAGGCCACAACTGCATCCAAATAGACGATAAGGCGCAGGCACACCTGCTCGCTTCCGGGCTGGCGATGACTGTTCATACTCGCTCAACAGATCCCCTGCCGCTGGTTATCGAGCAGAATCGCCTGTATCTACACCGTTATTGGCATTACGAAAACCGACTGGCGACGCAAATCAAAGCGATGGCGGAGATGGAAGCTACTGACAACCTGCCGGTTGCCGCGATAGAATCGCTATTGGATCAATATTTTTCTGCAAGCGATGAAACCGACGACCAGCGAGAGGCGGCGCTTATGGCGGTCACGCAGTCGTTTTGCATTATCACCGGCGGGCCGGGGACGGGCAAAACATTTACCGTCGTTAAAATCTTGGCGCTGTTGCAGGAACTGGCCGAACAGCCGCTGCATATCGCCTTAGCTGCGCCGACCGGAAAGGCCGCGATGCGGCTACAAGAATCGATAGGCTTTAGCAAAGCCAATTTGCCGTGTTCGGAGACGATAAAAAATCAACTTCCGGAAACCGTAACGACCTTGCACCGGCTTTTGGGCGCGAAGCCGCCTTCGCCGTATTTCCGGCATGATGCCGACAAACCGCTGGTTTACGATCTGGTCGTGGTTGACGAAGCGTCGATGGTCGACCTAGCCTTGATGAGCAAGCTGCTTGATGCGTTAAAGCCCGGCGCACGGTTGATTCTGCTGGGCGACAAAGATCAGTTAGCATCCGTGGAATCCGGCGCAGTGTTGGCCGACTTGGCGATGGCGGAGAGCTTGCAAAACAACGTCTACACCTTAAAGAAATCGCACCGTTTCGGCGGCGCTATAAAAAGCCTGGCCGAGGCAGTCAACCTTCAGCAGGACGAACTGGCCTGGCAGATTTTAAGTGACAGCGATACCGTGCAATGTCTCCACACCGATTTGATCGACTATGTGGCGGCGCAGCAAACCGAGTATTTGCAATTGATCAAGACTGGTGCCGGATTCGACCAAATTTATCAAGCGTTCAGCCGCTTTCAGGTGCTGTGTTCCAACCGGCAGGGTCACAACAGCGTTGCCGACATCAATGACCGGGTTGAGCACAAATTGGCCGAGCAACAGCGGATCGATTTGACCGGCCTATGGTATCCGGGGCGGCCGGTCATGGTTACGCAAAATAACCCGGCTCTGCATCTTTATAACGGCGATATTGGCATTTGCCTACGGGATAATTCCGGCTCAAAACTGATGGTGTTTTTCCAGCGCGCCGATGGCAGCGTCAAAAAATACCTGCCTGCCCGTGTGCCGCATTGCGAGACCGTGTTTGCAATGACCATCCATAAAAGCCAAGGCTCTGAATTTGAGGAAGTGCTGATCGTCTTACCCGATGCAATCAACCCCGTATTGACCAAGGAGCTGCTGTACACCGCAATTACCCGAGCCAAAAAAACCATCAAACTGGTTGCCAGCGAGGCGGTATTTACCGCGACCGTCAGACAAAAAGTCGAGAGAATTACCGGGCTGGTTGATAAATTCAAGCGATGAAATAGTGGGTTTGTGCACAACAACTGTTAAAAGTTAGCACGGCTCGCCTGTTATAATGCACAGCTTTTTAGACGCATTAAAACAAGGGCTAGTTTTTATGAATTGGGGATACACTTTTGCCGGCTTTGCCGTAGGAATTTTAGTGGGCTTGACCGGCGTAGGCGGCGGATCGCTGATGACGCCATTACTGGTTTTCCTGTTTGGATTTAAACCCGCCGTCGCGGTGGGCACCGACCTGTTATTCGCCGCAATCACCAAAACCGGCGGTGTCTGGGTGCATCACAACAAGCACAGCTCGGTGGATTGGAAAATCGTCGGCTGGATGGCTCTCGGCAGCCTACCTTTCGCCTTAGCCACCTTGTTTGTACTTAAACATTATATGGAAGTCGGCAAGGAAACTAGCGGGGCGATTACTTTCACGCTGGGTATCGCGCTGCTGCTGACCGCAGTCTCGCTGATGGTGCGCAGCCTGTTATTAAGCCGGGCGGCAAAGCTTAAGCCTATTGATGATGAGCACAGCAGCCTTGAAAATGCCGGGCGCTTTAAGCACCTACAAATACCCGCTACGATATTGATCGGCGCGGTGCTGGGCGTGTTGGTGACGCTATCGTCGGTGGGCGCCGGTGCACTGGGTACGGTCGCGTTGTTATTTCTTTATCCTAGAATGACTACGCTGAAAATTGTCGGCACCGATTTGGCTCATGCCATTCCGCTGACCGCAGTCGCAGGACTGGGACACCTTAGCATGGGCAACGTGGATCTGGTTTTATTAGGCAGCCTGTTGATTGGCTCTTTGCCTGGCATCTGGATCGGTAGCCATCTGAGCGCAAAGATCCCTGAAAAAATTTTAAGGCCGATTTTGGCCTGTATTCTGATGTTAATTGGACTTAAATTTGTGCTGCAATAAAATTAAGGTTCAAGAGAATGGTTTCGTTCGTACGGCAATCAAAACGGGGAATTAGATCGAGCCGGTCTGCCAGAACTTTAGTTTTGAGGTTATTTAAAATAAGTTTGTCGCCGGTTGATTTGACCCATTGATTCTGATTGGTTGCACAAAACAAGACCTGACCCGAATGGCACTTTACTAACATGAGGACAATAATATGAATAGCCAGCAATTAGTCCATGAATTTGAAGTTTTACCCCCTGAATTACAAAAACAGGTTTTTGATTTTGTTTCTTTTTTAAGAAAACAGCAACAACAGCTGGTAAAAAAAAGAACGGTGGGTGAATACAGAGACAAAATCCGTATCGCCGATGATTTTGATGCCCCGCTAGGCGATGATTTTTGGCTGGGACAGCCATGAACCTGCTTCTGGATACGCATGTTTTTTTATGGCTCCGAAATGCGCCAGAGAAAATACCGCAAAAAGTTTTGGATTTGTATGAAGACATTCATAACGATGTTTACCTGAGCATGGTAAGTGTTTGGGAAATTCAAATTAAAAATCAACTGGGAAAACTTGAACTGGATTTACCGATAAATGAGCTGATTGAACAGCAATGCTTAAAAAATGGTTTACAAATTCTGGCCATTGAAACGGCGCATATTTACGCCTTAAAAGACTTGCCGTTTCACCATAATGATCCCTTCGATAGGCTGATATTGGCTCAAGCACAATTGGAAAATTTAAAATTAGTCAGCGCAGACACTGTTTTCCATCGCTATAACACAGATTTAATTTGGTAAAAAGACGGATGAAGATACTTACAAAATGAAACAAGAATAAGATTCTTCAAATGCCCAACAAGGCAGGTTTTTTGTACCGATTTACCTTGATAAGGATACTTGTGACAAAATAATTTGTGTCCGAACTATTTAAAAAAATCAGCCACAAAAAATCTCACACACCACGGATAGTCATCATGAAGTTACAATTTAATGCCAATCTGGATTACCAGTGGGATGCCATCAATGCAGTAGTCAATATTTTTAAAGGCCAGGATACACTTCAAACCAATTTCACCGTAACTATTTAAAATGAGTTTGTCGCCGGTTGATTTGACACATTGATTCTGATTGGTTGCACAAAACAAGACCTGACCCCCAGCTTCTCCCTGAAAAATAAACTGGGCGTAGGGCGGTTTCGCGACAGCAAACCGCCAATACACGCACAAGATCGAGAATAATCGAGCACAAACAATCGGGCATAAAAACCCCCACTTGGATAAGTTCCAAGCAGGGGTCAGTTTGATCATCCTGATCATGGCGGATTGCTAGCGCGAATCCACCCTACAACAAATCCACAGCACAACATTGATCCGCCGTACGGCCGTCATCGAAGCCGGAAAACGTGAAGTAGCGACGGACTATAACTGTATTCGTACCGAGTAAGCGTACGTAGATTGGATTAAACGCTATATTCTGCATTTTGACAAGACCCACCCTAAAGATTTAGGTGCTGCTGAGGTTGAGGCATTTTTAACGCATTTGGCAGTAGCGCGGCATGTTTCGGCAAGTACACAAAACCAGGCTAAAAGTGCGTTGTTGTTTTTGTATAAAGAGGTGTTGGGTATAGCGTTGCCGTGGCTAGATAAGGTGGCGAGTGCTAAAACGCCAAGCCGCTTGCCTGTGGTGTTAGCGCGGTAGGATGGGTAGAGGCGATAGCCGAAACCCATCATAATCAACCGATTACAACAGCCCATGTTCTGCAAAGGAATACGGCTGGCCGTCACCGATAATAAAATGATCCAGCACCCGTATATCGAACAAGGCTAAGGCCTGCTTAAGTTTCTCGGTGATGTGTTTATCGGCCTGGCTGGGTTCGGAAATGCCGGACGGGTGGTTGTGGGCAAAGATGACCGCCGCTGCATTATGGCGTAACGCCTGTTTGGCGACTTCCCGTGGATAAACGCTGGCACCGTCAATGGTGCCTCTGAATAACTCATCCAGTTGGATGACCCGGTGTTGGTTATCAAGGAATAAGCAGGCGAACACTTCGTAGCTGTAGCCGCCCAGTTGGGCGCTAAGATAAGCGCGGGTGATTTCCGGGCTGGTTAGCGCATCGCCTCGTTGCAGGGCTTCTTTAAAATGTCGCCTGGCCATTTCCATTACTGCCTGGAGCTGGGCATAAGTGGCGTCGCCTAAGCCTTTGCCTTGACAAAAGCGTTGTTGGTCTGCACCTAATAATGCTTTCAGGGAGCCGAAATCGGCCAACAGCTCACGCGCCAGATCAACCGCCGTTTTGCCGGGCGAGCCGGTGCGCAGGAAAATAGCCAGCAGTTCCGCGTCGGTTAAAGCGGCTGAGCCACGTTGCAGTAGTTTTTCTCTGGGTCGGTCTTCTGCCGGCCAATCCTTAATAGACATGGGTTGTTCCTTATGCGATTGAAATTAAAGCGTAGAAGAATTGCTGCATAGTTGCCATAATATCGGTTTTGTTCAATTTGCTGGGCATTATTATTAATAAGCATATTTTATTGGCCGTCAGCGGCGGCATTGCGGCGTATAAGTCGGCCGAATTGGTCAGGCTGCTGCGAAAACAAGGTGCAACAGTGCGCGTGGTGATGACTCATTCCGCCATGCAGTTTGTCAGTCCGCTGACTTTTCAAGCGCTGTCCGGCAATCCGGTGCATAGCGAATTACTGGATGCGGATGCTGAAAACGCGATGGGGCATATCAGTCTGGCGCGTTGGGCCGATGTGTTGATTGTGGCTCCAGCAACGGCCAATACCTTGGCAAAATTCAGTCACGGCTTGGCTGACGATTTATTATCGACGTTGTATCTGGCCGCAACCTGTCCTGTTTACGTTGCCCCGGCCATGAATCAAGCTATGTGGCACAAGGCGGTAAGCCAAGAAAACATCCAAAAACTAATCAGCCACGGGGTTACCGTTATCGGCCCCGAACCAGGCGATCAAGCCTGCGGCGAAACCGGTTTTGGCAGGATGTCCGAGCCTGCGGAAATTTGCAGGTGTTTAATGGCTGAACCGGCAACTCTTTGTATGAGCGGGCTTAAGGTGTTAATCAGCGCCGGCCCGACCCGCGAACCTTTGGACCCGGTGCGCTACATCAGCAACCGCAGTTCCGGAAAAATGGGCTATGCGCTTGCCGCTGCCGCGTTAAAAGCGGGCGCCAAAGTCACCTTGGTCAGCGGCCCGGTGCTGCTTTTGCCACCTAGAGACGCCGACCTTATCAACGTGGAAACAGCGGCGCAAATGCTTGTGGCCGTTTTAGCCAAAGCCCCAGAACACGATATTTACATTGGCGCGGCGGCGGTTGCAGACTATGCCCCGGTGCTGATGGAGCCACAGAAAATAAAAAAACAGGCCGAACAATCCACGTTAACCTTGCAAAAAACCAGGGACATTTTGGCGGAAGTTGCGGGGTTGACTGATAACCGCCCGTTCACGGTCGGATTTGCCGCAGAAACCCATGATCTTGAACACTACGCGCTAGATAAATTGGCGCGAAAAAATCTGGATATGATTGCGGCAAACTGGGTAGGCCGCGATCAAGGCGGTTTTGACAGCGAGCAAAATGCCTTGCAGGTTTTTTGGAAGAATGGCAAAAAAGACTTGGCAATGACCGACAAAAAACACTTAGCCGAGCAACTGATCGGCTTAATCGCAGAGAGAATGAAACATGAAAAAAATACAGCTTAAAATTCTGGATAGCCGTTTAGGCAAAGACATTCCGCTGCCGGAGTATGCGACAGCGGGTTCGGCGGGTTTGGATTTGCGCGCCTGCCTGGATGAGCCGGTCGAGTTAAAGCCGGGGGAAACGCTGTTGATTCCAACCGGCCTGGCTATCCATATTGACGACCCTCAATTAGCTGCGGTGTTATTGCCAAGATCAGGCCTGGGACATAAACACGGCATCGTTTTGGGTAATCTGGTGGGGCTGATTGATTCGGATTATCAGGGGCAGGTCTTTGTGTCCTGCTGGAATCGTGGGGACACTGCTTTTACCATCAATATCGGTGAGCGCATCGCGCAAATGGTTTTTGTACCGGTGGTGCAGGTAGCCTTCGAACAAGTCGATGAATTTGATCAAAGTCTGCGCGGTTCCGGCGGCTTTGGCCATACCGGTCGTCATTAAGCTTTTTTTCTTTGAGAGACATAACCATGGCACGACTATTTTCTTTATTGTCAGCGGTTGCGGTTTTAATGATTCTAACCGCCGGTGGGGGCGTTTACTGGATTAGCACGAATCAAATCACGCAATCGAGGCATGACTCAGCGGAAGCCGTTGCAAAAAGCGTCGCATTGAGCCTCACTGCGCAGGTAAATCTGCTAACCACTATGCTGGAAAAAATGGCGCAGGATCCCGAGGTGGTGGCTGCTGTTACCAGTGACGATAGCGCCCAATTAACCTCGGTAGCCGCAAAGCTTGAACGATATTTGCCGGGCATTCTGAAGGTTAGGCTGTTGTTGCCCGGTGTCAGAGAGCTGGACGACCTTAGCGTGCCGAAAATGGGTTATGCCGATCTAGACATGGTGCGTGAAACGTTTACCAAAAACCAACTACCGACCCTACAGGGCGATAACGGGCCTGACCGGCATCTGGCGATAACGCGCAGGATTATGCAAAATGATCAGGCGGTAGGCGTTATTCTGGCCAGCTTGAATTATGACTTTATCAGTAAAACTGTACAGGCAGCGGAGCTAAAGGACGGATATATTGAGTTGAAACAGGCGGCATTGGGGTTGGGTGTTACCGGTAAACCAGTCAGCACAGAACCGAGCGATAATATGTCAATAAAGGTAGCCAATACCGGTTGGGATCTGCATTATCAATATGCCGACAGTCCAGATACTGCGGCATTGACGCTGATTTTCGTCATAATTGTTGTGTCCGCCTTGCTGGCGCTACTGGTATTTTTTATCGGATACCGGAAACTTTCAGGGCTGCTGACGCAAGATCTGGGCAGCGTACTGAAAGCCTGTAAGGACATGATGACTAGTAAGCTACAGGGTACTTACCCAATGAAGCTGACTGAAATGAATGCCGTTGTTTCGACATTGATGCAGTTTAAACGGGTCATGGATCATCAGGGTGACGATGTGTCCGATAATAGTAAAGCGACTACTTTCGAAATGAGCAGTTTTTTTGACGAGTCTGAAGATAACCAGTCTTCAGGAAGTGAGACTCTATGGCCGGAGGAGGTGGAGCAAAACAAGGGATTGTCACTCAAGGCAGAGGTAAGAGCGGGTACTGAGGCAGTTGCTGGGGTTAACAAACCGGCTATCGAAGAAATTCAGTTCGCCAAGCCGGAAATAGTTGAAAAAATCGTGCCGGATTTTTTTGAAATGCCCCCCGTCGGCAAAAAAAATGCCTGACACCGATGTGATTTTTAAAGCCTATGATATTCGGGGCATCGTCGGTAAGACGCTGACTAAAGAAATGGTGGCTCATGGGGCGAATTGTGTGGTTGGTTCTAAAATTGAGAAATGAACGAGCTTCTAGCCAAGCATTCTTGTGGCTATCAAATCTGGATGATAAGTATCGCCACATAATTCGCCCATGAGCCACCTTTTTAATAAACCTGCAAGATCGTATTGCCGGATAAACCCTATAGAGATAAAGTTAAATACTGCTCAACCCGGTTTCTTGTACAATGACATTGCTATAGTGAAATAATAATTTAACTATTCAGTTTTTTTAACCCAGGAAAAAATAATGAAAAAAATAAAGCTATTACTGACCTTATCCTTGTTGTTTGGCTTGTTCAGCGCGCCTTTATTTGCCGAGCCCCTGAATTCTGATAAAGACCTGCTCGGCAGTTGGTTTCTGGACTATACAAAAAAATCGCCGGAAGATACTGAAAAAAAATCGATGGGCATGACTTGGGTCATTAATAACAATCAGCTGATCCAAAAAGACATTCCTCAAGTACGAGGCAACTCCTATGATGCGCCGGCAGTCAACTATGTTATTGAAGACGGCACTTTAAAAGTTAATGTGCTAGGTAGAGCGGGCAAATTCGATATTTACTCGTTAGTGGAAAAAACCGACACTGCTATGGTACTTAAAGACAATAAGTACGGAACTTACATGTATTTTACTAAAAAATAAGTTTGCTCTTATGCAGATCTTCCAGGTTTTTAAAACCTGGAAGATCTAACTCGCAACGTAAGCAATAGGCGGAACGCGGTTAACCTAGTTTCCATGCGCTACGGGTAGACCTTTCAAACCCACTGCGCATTCCGCAGAATAAGCCTGGCAACTCCCCTCTGCAAGGCCGCCAGACACACTAATAACTAATCCACCAAGTCGCGCCGTATGCATTTCACGCAGGAGTGTGCGGACGAGGAGGACTTATTGCTCACCGGATGTTCACCAAATGGGTGGAGGTGTGGAAACCGCTCATGCTTCGACAGGCTCAGCACGAACGGTTTCCACACGTTTCAACTGTTTTTTTTAGGTTGAATGGATAATCGAATGATTTTAATGGATAATGCGCGTCTATTTATATTGATCCAACCTACGCAGTGAAGCAATGAAAAAGAAGATAGAGGACCTTATCCTGAAAGCCGTTGAAACGCTTAAAGCAGACGGCGTTCTTGCTCAGGAAATTACCCCGAATATTACGATTGACCGCACCCGTGACCCACAACACGGTGATTTTGCTTCGAATCTGGCGTTAATGCTGGCGAAACCGGCCAATATTAACCCGCGTCAGTTAGCTGAAAAACTGCTTGCCGCGCTGCCTCACGATGCCGCAATTATTAAAGTTGAGCTGGCTGGTCTCGGCTTTATCAATTTCTTTATCGACCCCAATTCCCAGTATCAAATTATTAAGCAAATCCACGACCAAGGTCTGGAGTTTGGCTTGAGCCAGGTCGGAGCGGGTAAAAAAGTTCAGGTCGAATTTGTTTCCGCCAATCCTACCGGGCCTTTGCATGTCGGTCATGGGCGCGGAGCCGCCTACGGTTCCGTGGTTGCCGATTTATTGCAGGCGGTCGGTTTTGAGGTGCATCGCGAATATTATGTCAATGATGCCGGTCGGCAGATGGATATACTCGCCACCAGCATCTGGTTGAGATACCTGGAAGAATGCGGCGAAGTGGTGCATTTCCCCAGCAATGGCTATCGAGGCGAATATGTGCGCGACATTGCCGCGAACATTCATAAAAATGCCCATAATGAATATCGTAGACCTGTAGAGTTGGTGTTAGAAGACATACCGCTTGATGAACCGGCGGGCGGCGACAAAGAAACACATATCGATGCGCTGATAGCCAGAGCTAAAACGTTGCTGGGATCATCGTTATATCAGGACTTTTTCCAAATGGGCTTGAGCACCATTCTGGACGACATCAAGATTGACTTGAGCGAGTTCGGCGTTGATTATCAGTTTTGGTTTTCAGAGCGCCAGTTGATGGATGACGGCTCAGTCGAAAAAGCTCTGGAGCGCTTACGGGTCGGAGGCCATCTTTATGAACTAGATGGCGCGACTTGGTTTGCCTGTGCCAAATTGGGCGATGAAAAAGACCGGGTGGTAGTGCGCGCGAATGGCCAATCCACCTATTTTGCGTCCGATATTGCCTACCACATGAACAAACTGGATCGCGGCTTCGACCAGATCATCGACATTTGGGGAGCCGATCATCATGGTTATATTCCCCGAGTCAGGGCGGCTATTCAGGCCTTAGGCGCGGACGAATCCAAATTAACAGTGCTGCTGGTGCAGTTTGCCTCGCTGTATCGCGGCGAAGAAAAAGTGCCCATGTCGACCCGCTCCGGCGAGTTTGTGACCTTGCGGCAATTGCGTAATGAAGTCGGCAAAGATGCGGCGCGATTCTTTTATGTGATGCGCCGGTCTGAACAACACATGGATTTCGACCTGAAACTGGCGACCTCCAAATCCAACGAGAACCCGGTATTTTATGTGCAGTATGCCTATGCCAGAGTGTGCAGCGTGTTACGCCAACTGGATGAAAAAAACTGGGATCGGGATTTGCTGCTGGGCATGGACAACCTGACGCTATTGACCGAAGAGCACGAAACTACCCTGCTGGGCACGCTGGCGCGCTATCCTGAAATGCTCGAACGTGCCGCATTACACTATGAGCCGCATCAACTGATTCAATATCTGCGCGAATTGGCGGCTGAGTTTCATACCTACTACAACGCGCATCAATTTCTGGTTGATGATGCAAAAATCCGCAATGCAAGGCTCAATCTGATTTGCGCTGTAAAACAGGTATTGGCAAACGGCTTGGGCTTGCTGAATATCAACACACCTGAAGCAATGTAACATGGCTAAAGACTACAAACATCGCGCTAAGATTAGCCATCACCGACAAAACTCAGAAAGTCTTAGTCTGTGGCGCTGGATGCTGATCACAGCATTGATCATTTCGTTTGTAGTCTTTTTGGTTTATTTGCGTAGTAACGGATCGGAACAACCAGCACCTCAACAGAACACAGCGACAGCGCCTGAGCCGGTGAAAAACCAAGCGCCTGCACCGGTGAAAAAATCTGAGCCTAAGGCCGATCAAGCACCGGTGTTGCCGCAATTCGATTTTTACACCCTCCTGCCTGAAAAAGAAGTCATTGTGCCGGATTATGAAATTAACACGCGTGCCAGAGAAGAGCGGGTAGGGAAGGCAAAAACTACCCATTATATTTTACAGGCTGGTTCGTTTAAAGACTTTAAAGATGCCGACAGCTTAAGATCCAAGCTGGCTTTAATGGGTATTGAATCCAAAGTCGAGAAGGCAAAGATTGTCGGTGTGGTCTGGAATCGAGTCAAAATGGGGCCGTATGCCCAGATGACCAGCGTCAGCGCCATTCGAGCCCGATTAAAGGAAAACGGCATTGACGTGATCGTTATGGAAGTTGGCAGTCAATAAAGATTATTTGTAACTATTCAGCCACAGATTGACACCGATGAACGCTGATAAACTGGAGCATAAAGAACGGCTTCCCATTTAAGGAGGGACACTGAGAGAGGCTTAACCTTAAACAGTCCCGCCTTAAGTGGGAAGCTCATTTTTTCATCAACATTAATATCAATTAACTGGACCTTCCCTAGTAAAATCCGGTCCTTTAGGGTGGGCGTTTTGTTGCAGGCAATGATAAGCCGCACTTTCATACTTGATGACTAAAGACTGGGTATTTTTATGCTCGCCGACAAACAACTTAGCCTCGTCAGCAGTCAAATCCTTCATCAAAAATCGGGCTATGCACAGGCACGGCGTGGAGTAGCGGTCTTTATCCGTCTCTTTATCGGTTGAATTCTTCAATTCTCTTGCTACGCATTGGCCGGCAAAATCGTGCTCAAACTTGTGCTTTTGTATATCGGTTACCGGGGTGTCGTGGGAATGATCGAACGGGTTATGCACTTCGGGCGTTGGTTTCGCTGCCGCCGTTTTTTGTTCGTCATCCGAACAGCCGGAAACCGATAACGCGATAATCATGCCGGTCAAGGCAACAAAAAAGACTTTTTTTATAGAGTGAGGTGTTTTCATAAATTTAAATCGACAATAGTTTACTAACAGGGTTTATCGAACTTTATCATTTTATTAAGCCTCATTCTAGTTTCAATCAAGATGTTTGCAAATAGCGCTACTCGTTGCGCGTCTGTTTTCGTTATCATGGGGCTTTCCATTGATGGCTTGCCCTATGCCTTTTATTAAAAACCTCGAATCCGAATTAGCCGACCTGCCTGATCAGTTAAGGGCTACGGTGCTCGATACGCTGACCCAATGGGCTGAACGGGTTGCAGATCTTAAACTCAATATCGCCCCGACGCCGGAGTTTAACGCCGCTATTGTCAAAGTCTGGTGTTCCAGTCTGTTTGTCGCCGAAAGCTGCACCCGCAAGCCTGAACTGCTGGTTGATTTGGTGAATTCCGGCGACTTATCGGCCGTTTATAACGAAAACAGTTATATCGAAGGACTAGTACACACGCCGGTTGAGACGCAAGCCGAGCTAATGACCAAGCTGCGCCACTTCCGACGCAGAGAAATGGTTAGAATAGCTTGGCGGGATTTGTCCGGCTGGGCCGAACTGGCCGAAACCCTGGCTGATTTATCGCATCTGGCCGATGCCTGCATCCAATACGCGCTGAATTTTCTCTATCGGGAAGCCTGTGAACTGCGCGGCACGCCGTTATTATCAGACGGCAGTCCGCAGCAGATCGTGGTACTGGGCATGGGCAAATTAGGCGCTTACGAGTTGAATTATTCTTCAGACATCGACCTGATTTTTGCCTATGCCGAAGACGGCGTGTTGCCGGACAGGAAGGAAACCAGCTACGGCGAGTTTTTTAACAAGCTGTGCCGCAATCTGATCAAAGTGTTAGATGAGATCACCGTCGACGGCTTTGTGTTCCGCACCGATATACGCTTAAGGCCTTACGGCGACAGCGGCCCGATCATCATGACCTTTGACGGCATGGAAAACTATTACCAGACCCAAGCTCGGGAATGGGAACGTTATGCGATGATCAAGGTGCGCCAAGTGGCGGGCGATTTTAAAGTCGGTGCGCAACTGATGGCCATGTTCCGGCCTTTTGTGTACCGGCGTTATCTCGATTACGGCGCGTTTGAAGAATTGCGCTCGTTAAAGGTACAGATCACCCAGGAGTTGCGGCGCAAAGACCGCATGGAAAATATCAAGCTCGGCCCCGGCGGCATCCGCGAAATCGAATTTATCGGTCAGGCGTTTCAACTGATACGCGGCGGCACTGACAAAGACTTGCAAATACGCCCCATCTTGGATGTCTTGCAACTGCTGGGCGAGCGGCAATTGCTGGCGCAACAAGACGCCGAGCAATTAAAACAGTCGTACCGCTTTTTGCGTCGGGTAGAAAACCATATCCAACAATATCAAGACCAGCAAACCCATGATTTACCGACGACCCCGATAACGCAACGGATTTTGGCCTATTCGATGAATTATCCAGACTGGATCAGCTTTAAGCGTGATTTGGATAAGGTAAGAACCGAGGTGCAGTGCGTCTTCGACCAGGTTTTTTCGCTGTCGAAGGAGGATTCGATAGATTCATTACAATCAGAGAAAATCTGGGCTTGTGTTGCGGATGACTCGGAGTTGATGGCTTGCTTAAAAGCATCCGGCATAGGTGATACCGGCGCGATACTTGCCGTGTTAAAAAACTTTAAAAATTCCGTGGCAGTCAGACGATTGACAGCCAAAGGCGCTGGCGTTCTTGACCGGTTAATGCCGCAACTGATAGCGGCCATGAGCCAAGTTGATAACCCGGATGAAACCTTGACGCGGATACTCGGTTTGTTTGAGGCGGTGGCGGGTCGAAATGTGTATTTATCGTTATTGTCCGAAAATCCCTGCGCCTTGTCCCAATTGGTCAAGCTGTCCTCGGCCAGTCCGTGGATTTGCGAGTATTTGTCGCTGTATCCGGTGTTGTTCGACGAATTGCTGGATACCCGCTCCCTTTACGAGCCGCTTAAAAAAGCCGATCTCGATCGGCAGCTTCAGGTTTTGCTGGCTCAAGTCGAGGTGCAGGATCTGGAGCAACTGATGATAGTGCTGCGCCAGTTTAAGCAATTGAATATGTTGAGAGTGGCTGCCGCCGATATTATGGGCGCAATCCCGCTGATGGTGGTCAGCGATTACTTGACCACTATCGCCGAAACCATCGTCAGCCATGTGGTTGAACGTGCGTGGCTGATGCTGACCGACAAGCACGGCTTGCCGCCGGCGACCGATCATACTGCGATAGGCTTTGCGGTCATCGGTTTTGGCAAACTGGGCGGTATCGAGCTGGGTTACGGTTCCGACCTAGATCTGGTGTTTTTGTATGATTGTCAGGACAGCAATGCGCTGACCAATGGCGATAAACCGATTTCCTGCGCCCATTTTTACGGTCGTCTGGGGCTGAAAGTCCGGCATATCCTCGATACCAAGATGTTATCCGGCGTACTCTACGAAGTGGATATGCGCCTGCGCCCCAATGGCGACTCCGGCTTGTTGGTCACGCATATCAACACCTATGAGGATTACCTGAAAAACCAAGCTTGGACCTGGGAGTTGCAGGCGTTGGTCAGAGGCCGGTTTATTGCCGGTGACCCGCAGCTGAAAGTGCAGTACGAAGCCATACGCAGCCGGATTTTGAGCCTGCCCAGGGATACCGACGTCTTAAAAAGAGCAGTCCGCGAGATGCGCGAAAAAATGCGTGAAGCCCTAGCTACCAAAGATAAAGACCAGTTTGATCTAAAACACAGCAAAGGCGGTATTGCTGATATTGAGTTTATAGTACAATTTGGTATTTTAGATCAGGCGGCTAAAAATGGTGCGCTGACGACTTACACCGATAATGTCAGGCTGCTTGAAGGCTTGCAACAGCAGGGCTTTATGTCCAAAGCCGATGAGGAAATCCTTAAAAACGCTTACTGCACTTATCGGGATTTCGGGCATAAACAGGTTTTGCAAGGGGACAAGGCTATCATTGCCGAGGCCGAGGTCACCAAAATGAGCGCCCAAGTCGAACGGATTTGGCATGAGTATATGGAATAAATTAATAGTTCCCACGCTCCGGTGTGGGAATTCAGCCCGCAACGCTCCAGCGTTGCGGGACGCTGGAGCGTCTGACACCGCGTTCCCACGCCAGAGCGTCACTGCCATTAAGTTAAGCTGGAGTGCAACGGCTTTAGCCGTTGCTGGAATAAAACCAAGCCACTCAATCGTGGTTTATAAAAACGGCTGAAGCCGTTTTACTCCAGACGCATCGCTTAACTTAATGCAGTGACGCCAGAGCGTGGGAACGATAAACTATAAATTAACACTAATATTGGAGAATAAACGATGACGATGGACGATAGAGACGGCGTTATTTGGTTGGACGGAAAATGGGTTGAATGGCGCGAAGCTAAAGTCCATGTGTTGACGCATACCTTGCATTATGGCCTAGGCGTGTTTGAAGGCATAAGAGCTTATCACGCAGAAAAAGGCACGGCGATTTTCAGGATGCAGGAACATACCGACCGCTTGTTCCGCTCGGCGCATATCATGAACATGCTTATGCCTTTCAGCAAAGACGAGCTTAACCAGGCGCACCGCGATGCCGTCGCCAAGAACAATCTGGACAGCGCCTATATTCGCAGCATGTGTTTTTATGGTTCCGAAGGCATGGGGCTAAGAGCCGATAACCTGAAAGTCCACGTCATGGTCGCAGCCTGGTCATGGGGCGCTTATTTGGGCGCGGACAGCATCGAACACGGCATCCGCATCCGCACCTCGTCTTATACCCGCAACCATCACAACAGCACCATGTGCAAAGCCAAAGCCAACGGCAATTACATTAATTCCATTTTAGCGCTACAGGAAGCTTTGTCCAACGGTTACGACGAAGCATTAATGCTGGATCATGAAGGTTTCGCAGCGGAAGGCAGCGCCGAGAACTTGTTTATCGTGCGCAACGGCAAAATTTACACACCTGAAACCACCTCAGCACTGGAAGGTATTACCCGTGATACAGTCATGACCATTGCCAGGGAACAAGGTTATGAAGTCATCGAAAAACGCATTACCCGCGACGAGATTTACGTGGCCGATGAAGCGTTTTTTACCGGTTCTGCCGCTGAAGTGACGCCGATCAGGGAGTTGGATAATCGCGCCATCGGTTCCGGCAGCCGTGGACCGATCACCGAACAGTTGCAGTCGCTGTATTTCGACTATGTGCATGGACGCAGAGACGATCATGCTGACTGGTTGACTTACGTCGCATAAAAATTATGTAGGGTACAACCGCAAGGGTGTCCCCTACGGCTTATGGATCATCATTTGAAAAAAAATCACAAGATTCTGATCGTCGGTCCCTCCTGGGTCGGCGATATGGTGATGGCGCAAAGTCTGTTTATCGCCCTGAAAAATACCCATCCGGATTGCCGAATTGACGTGCTGGCACCGTCATGGACATTATCCCTGCTGGAACGGATGCCCGAAGTGACCAAAGCCATCGCCATGTCGCTGCCGCGTGGCAAATTTGGTTTGGTCGAACGCATCAAGCTGGGCCTGAGCCTGCGCTCAGAAGGCTATGATCAGGCTATTTTATTGCCGAACTCCTGGAAATCCGCAATCCCCCCGTTCTTCGCCAACATTCCCGTTCGTACCGGCTACCTCGGCGAATGTCGCTGGGGCTTGCTAAATGACGCCAGAAAACTGGATAAGAACCTGCTGACCATGACCGTGCAACGCTTTGTCGCGCTGGGATTGCCCAAAGATGCGAAGCTTCCGCCCGAATATCCGCTACCGTCGATTGCGATTAGCCAAGACCGGCAACAGGCGGTCATCGATAAATTTAAACTGACGGCGACAGCCGCCGACAGGCTTTTAGTAGACTCACCATCAAAAATTCTGGCCTTATGTCCTGGCGCCGAATACGGCCCGGCAAAGCGCTGGCCAACCCAATATTACGCCGAAGTTGCCCGGCATAAAATCGACCAAGGTTGGCAGGTCTGGCTGTTCGGCTCCGATAAAGACAAGGCCGACGCTGAACAAATCAACACAGCATGTTCCGGTTTTTGCACCGATTTTACCGGACGAACTTCATTGGCCGAGGCGGTAGATTTAATGTCCCTGGCGAATGCTGTGGTCAGTAACGATTCCGGCCTGATGCACGTGGCCGCCGCGTTAGATAAAAAACTGATCGCCATTTACGGCTCTTCCGATCCGGGCTTTACCCCGCCGCTGAATGTTAATGCGCAGGTCATCTCGTTGAACCTGGATTGTGCACCGTGTTTTAAACGCGAATGCCCGCTAGGCCATACCAACTGTCTGATCGGCATCACGCCAGACCGGGTGCTTGATGCCATTAACCGTTAATTTATGAAAATCGCTATCGTAAAGCTCTCTGCTCTGGGTGACATCGTTCATGCGATGGTTGCCTTGCAGTTCATCAAGGCGAACTCCCCGGACATTCAGATCGACTGGATTGTTGAAGAGCGCTTTGCCGAAGTTTTAGCAAACAATCCCGACATCGACAATATTCTGACAGTTAACCTGAAAGGCTTAAAAACCGACAAAGCCGGCATTTTCCAGCAGCTGAAAAAAATTCTTAAGCTTGCCCACAACAACTATGACCTGGTTATCGATGCCCAAGGGCTGATTAAATCGGCAGTTACCGCCAAACTGATTGGCAAGCGCATTGCCGGTTTCGATGCCGCTTCAGTCAGGGAAAAAGCCGCATCATGGTTTTACGATGTCAAAGTGGCCTGCGCTTACGATGCCAATACCATCGACAGAAACGCCTTAATCCTGTCCAGTCCGTTAGGAATCAACATCACCACCGAACAAATCCTCAACAAAAAGCCGTTTTTGTTTTTTAACAACGAAGACCCTCAGATTTATGATTACCTGTTAAAAGACCGGATCAACATCGTACTGGTGATCGGTTCAACCTGGGACAGCCGCAACTATCCGGCAGCCAAGTTTGTAAAAATTGCAGAGGCTTTGCAGCAAAACTGCCTAGTCATCTGGGGCAGCGAACAGGAAAAGACCACCGCAGAGTGGATGGCGATACAATCCGACCTGATCAAAGTCATGCCCAAGCTGGATTTGAACAGCCTGAAAGCACTGATAGCCCAAGCCGATTTACTGATCGGCAACGATACCGGGCCAACCCACATGGCCTGGGGATTAAACCGGCCGTCCATCACTATCTTCGGCCCAACACCGGTCAGCCGAGTTTACCAGACCGACATCAACACAGTGGTCAAGTCCTCGTCCATCGTCAATCCGTATAAACTCAACAAGCAGGATTATTCGATTAAGGATATTGATGAAAGGGAGGTTATCGGGCAGGCGAAGTTGCTGTTGAATGCCACTGAATAGTTGCATTTATCAGGGGTGTACACAATGGCAGGAGTCGGTCAGTATTTTAAAGTTCATTATATGACCGTCAGTCGTTCAGTACAGAAACATGAAAATAGATGACGTTGGAATGTTAGAGCTGGTAGAGTAGACAATTACCCTGTCCGGTCGGCGGCAACTATCTTGACCGGATTGGAAGCA
>JBCKWO010000033.1:0-20723 GCA_038922535.1 Methylobacter sp.
GTTTAAAAAAGGCAAACAAATAGGTTGGAAAAGTGACGTAATAACGCATTTTAGGTCGCTTAGCTTCCAGCGCATGGATAACTTTTTTGGCGACAGCTTGAGCCGGCAAGGTAAACGGAGCTGCCGCGCCTTCTTTTTGCAGGCGCGCTTCCATTACTTTATAGGTAAGTTTATGGTGGCTGTGGGTAGGATCTATATTTTTCTTGTATAAGGCCAAAGCATTTTTTCTAAAGTCGCTTAGGATAGGGCCTGGCTCAATTAGTGAAATATGGATATTAGTTCCGTAAAGCTCAAGACGTAAAGTATCAGCCAAACCTTCCAGCGCAAACTTACTGGCGTTATAAGCCCCCCGATAAGTCATGGCGACCAGTCCCAATACCGAACTGTTATAGATAACCCGTCCATGCCCCTGTTTGCGCATCAAGGGTATGATTAGGTTGGTCAGTTCATGAGTACCAAACAGATTGGTTTCAAATTGAAACCTGAGTACCTCGCGGGTTAAATCCTCAACAGCACCTGGCTGGCCGAAAGCACCATTATTAAACAGCGCATCGATTTTTCCGCCCGTCAATTCAACCGCCAAACCGACCGCTTGCTGAATGCTGTTACTGTCAGCTAAATCCAGCTGTATTGCGGTAAAACCTTCCTGTTTTAGCCGAGATACATCCTCCGACTTTCTTGCCGTTGCGATAACGGCATGACCACGATTTTTTAGTTCAACGGCAGTGGCATAACCAATACCCGTAGAGCAACCAGTGATTAAAATTGTTTTCGATGGATTCATTGAGTGCGTGTTTTAAAAGTCCAGTAGTTGTAAAAATTCAGCTTTGAAACAAAACAATTTTCGCTAAATTTTCTTCATTACATTCAGATAAATGAATTGGTTTTGCCCAGATTTTAGCATATAGGGACTTTTAAAACACTCACTTAGGAATTACTGGGCTAATTCTTGCTCGGTAAAATGGAAATTCTTTCCGCTGCTGCAATCAATTGAAAAGACCAATGATTTTTTAGTGCTTTTGCCGTGTAATTCAGAGGCTTCAACACGAGTGCACTGCCCTGAAGCCAAGGCTTTTTCTGCGGCTTGTCTCCTTAAGCGTTCAATATCGGGAAGTCTGGGCTGATAGTTTTTGACTAAATCCGATAATTGATCGAGAACATAGGGTGGAATAGAAAATGCGGAATATTTTTCAGGGTTATTTTTAATAAGAAACTGGTTTTTTGCACTTTCACTCATTGTATCTTGTTTAAGCTGCGTTTGTTTTTTCAATAACTGTTCTTGTTCAAGTTTTATATCTTTATTTTTTTGTTCTACAGCCAGTTTTTCCTGATCCAGAGCATCAGTAGAGGTAGATCCACCTGTTTTAATATTTATTTGTACGGTTTTATGTTCTTGATCACAAGATTTTGATTGGTAATTTGTCTTGCCATTGGCATCGGTACATTTGTAAATTTCGGCAAAAGCACCGACGGAAAAAAGGCTTCCTAAAATAAGCAGTGTAATTCTCATTTTTTTCCTCGGCAGCTCTAACCAACAATTTGAAAGAGTATAGGGGATGCGAAGCTATTGGACAGATTTTTTGTTAGCCGCTTAATAATAATAAATTAAAAAATTTAAAACTTATTATTACTATTAGGCCGGCCAAAACCTGTTGATAAGCTGTTTTTTTGATAAGTAATCAATAGCTTGATGGGTATAGTAAGGTGTTGTTAAGGTTGTCATCGTCTTGTGTGCAGATTGTGGGCTACTGAATCTTCATGGTTATCCACAGCTTCATCCACACCTTATTAAGAGTTTATTAACAGAGTTGCTCTATGTTACCTCAAGCCATAACTGTATAAAATAGGCGACCTTTCGTTGAAAAAATGATTTTCAACCCCTATATTGATTTATCGGATAAAAACCTGCCTAGTGCTTAATGTGTAAGGCTTTCGTACTATGGATTTAAAACTAAACAACATCATGTCAGAACAATTATTAGAAAAAACCGGCAATAAACACACCGCACAATCGGCATTAATGCGCTTAAAAAGATATATTAATCAACAGATTATCGGTCAGGACGTACTGGTTGAACGGATGCTGATCGGGCTGTTGGCTGATGGACATATCCTGGTTGAAGGTGCTCCGGGCCTTGCTAAGACCCGGGCTATCAACGTACTGAGCAAAGGCATTCAAGGTGATTTTCATCGGGTGCAGTTCACTCCCGATTTATTACCGGCCGATTTAACCGGCACTGAAATTTACCGCCCGCAGCAAGGCACGTTCGAATTTCAAAAAGGGCCGTTGTTTCATAACCTGATACTAGCCGATGAAATCAACCGGTCTCCGGCGAAAGTGCAGGCGGCGTTGTTGGAAGCGATGGCCGAGCGGCAGATAACCGTAGGTCAGGCGACCTATCCGTTGCCAAAACTGTTTATGGTCATGGCAACGCAAAACCCGATCGAGCAGGAAGGCACTTATCCGCTGCCGGAAGCGCAATTGGATCGGTTTTTACTGCATGTAAAAGTTGATTATCCGAAAGCGGAGCATGAAAAAAGCATCCTGCATTTGGCTAGAATGGAAGCGCGTTCCGGTTCGGTAAAAACGGCTGACCAGTTCGAGCCGATTGAACAAAAGACCTTGTTTTCCGCACGTAATGAAGTGCTGGATTTGCACATGGCGGAAAGTCTTGAAAACTATTTACTGCAAATTATTCTGGCTACCCGCAACCCTAGGGCCTACGGAGAGGATTTGGCCGCTTGGATTCAATACGGCGCAAGCCCCAGAGCCAGCATCGCGCTGGATCGCTGTTCCAGAGCCAAAGCCTGGCTGGCTCAACGTGATTTTGTCAGCCCGGAGGATATTCAGGACATGGCTTTCGACGTGTTGCGGCATCGCTTGATCTTGTCTTACGAAGCCGAGGCGGAAGGCATTACTACCGATCATTTTATTAAAGAACTAATTGCCAGAGTTGCCGTACCTTGATGTTGTTTGCTAAACCAGCCGTCCCGTCCAGCGAATTGGTGACAGCGTCGTTAAAGACGCTGATCGATTTGGCGAGACCTGCGGCGGGATTAAATCTGAAACATTCAGCCATCCGTTCCGGGCAAAGCGGCGGTTATGTGTCGCGCTTTAAAGGCCGCGGCATGGAGTTTGAAGAAGCCAGGGTTTACCAACCGGGCGACGATATTCGCAGCATCGATTGGCGAGTTACGGCACGTACCGGTGAAACCCATACCAAGGTATTTCGCGAGGAACGGGAAAGGCCGGTGTTTATTTCCGTGGATAATCGTCCTGCAATGCATTTTGCCACGCGCGGTGTATTCAAATCGGTGCTGGCCGCCAAACTGGCCGGGTTGCTGGCGTGGGCGGCGCAGCATCATGGCGACAGGATCGGCGGACAGATTTTTACCGACACGGTGTGCCGCGAATTAAAACCGCAAAACGGCAGGCATGCGGTGTTGCGTTTTTTAAATGCAATCAGTAGCCAAGGCGACGGCAAGCATTCGGATTCAGTAACAATTACGCTGGAACAGGTGCTGGCAAGGCTGATGCAACATGCCCGCCCCGGAAGTCTGGTTTATATCATCAGCGATTTTCGCGGTATTAACGATCAGGTTGAAATCTATCTGGCCAAGCTGTCTCGGCATTGCGAGGTGGTGCTGATTTTTGTTTACGATCCGCTGGAACGCCATTTGCCGGCAAAAGGTCGTTACCGGTTTACCGACGAGCAACGGGATGTGCTGGTCGATACCGGCGACCGGCAGCGGCTATTAAATTATCAACAACATTTTACCCAGCGGCTGCATCAGCTGGAGCAGATCGCAAAAAAATCAGGTCTGGCGTTTATTCAATGCAGCACCACCGACGACCCGATACAACGTTTAAGATAATGACTCCGACTTTGTTAGATTTAAAAGATATACACGAACCCGAAGCCATAGGCTGGTGGCCTCCGGCTATCGGCTGGTGGATTCTGGCGGTATTGATTCCGTTGCTGATTATTTTCCTGGTCTGGCTCTATAAAAGGCTGACCCGCAAGACCGCGCTTAAAACCGCCAATAAAATACTAGCTGACATCAAGCAGGACGCAACGAGGGATAATCAACAGAAATTAAGCGAGCTATCCGTGTTGATCAGGCGCGTAGCCATCACTGTGTCGCCTCGGGCAAAGGCCGCCGGTTTGACCGGACGGCAATGGCTGGCATTTCTTGACCGTTCGGTAAAAGGGTTGCCGTTCAGTGAAGGCATCGGTCAACTGCTGGCCGATGCACCTTATCGAAAAACGCCGCCTACAGAATCGGAAATATCCCAATTAATCGACTTATGCGCAGACTGGCTTAAATCTCAGGCGAAATTAAAACCATGATTCACTTTGAATGGCTCTGGCTTTTGGCCGCCTTACCCTTGCCTTTAATAATCCGCTGGCTAATTCCTGCCAATATGCCTGTGGAACAAGCTGCGTTAAAAGTGCCGTTTCTAGATGATTTTTCCGGAGCCGAAACCCGTGCGGTTTCCCAAACACGGCAATGGCCGTTATGGCTGGCGGCGATTGCCTGGCTGCTATTGGTCATCGCCTGCACTCGACCGCAATGGCTGGGCGAACCTATCGAGCAGGCGGTCAGCGGGCGGGATTTGATGCTGGCCGTGGATTTGTCCGGCAGTATGGAAGAACAGGATTTTTTTATCAACAAGCGGCCTGTCGACCGGCTGACTGCGGCCAAACAGGTGGCAGGGGACTTTATCAACCGGCGTGTCGGTGATAGGGTGGGTTTGATCCTGTTCGGCACCCAGGCCTATTTGCAAACGCCGTTGACCTTTGACCGGAAAACGGTGTTGATCTTATTGAATGAGGCCGTCATCGGCCTTGCCGGGGACAATACCGCAATAGGCGACGCCATTGGCCTCGCAGTCAAGCGGCTTAAAAACGAGCAAGTCAACAGCCGGGTTTTGGTGTTGATGACTGACGGCGCTAATACTGCAGGTGAAGTTTCTCCGTTAAAGGCCGCCGAATTGGCCGCAGCCAGTCATTTGAAAATTTACACCATCGGCATCGGCGCGGATGAAATGATCGTGCGCAGTTTTTTCGGCAACCGTAAAATAAATCCTTCCAGAGACTTGGATGAAAAAACCTTGATAAAAATCGCCGAGAGCACTGGCGGCCAATATTACCGGGCCAGAAATACCGACGAGTTGAATAATATCTATATGAGGCTGGACGAGCTGGAACCGGTCGAAAAAGACAAACAATATTTCAGGCCGCGTAGCGAATTGTATTATTGGCCGTTGTCGCTGGCATTGGGGCTGGCGGCGGCTATCGCATTGTCCAAGGTACGCCTATCATGAACTTAGCCGACTTTCATTTCATCAGGCCGTACTGGCTATTGGCGCTGATGCCGCACCTAGCGATATTGATTTTAATGTTCAGGAACAAGCTGAGCCAAGGCAACTGGTCGGCGGTCTGCGATGCCGCATTATTGCCGTATCTGTTGCAGGAAAAGGCGGTCAATCGGAGCCGTTGGCAGTTGACGGTGGGAGCCGTCGCTGCTCTGCTGGCGATTATCGCGCTGGCCGGGCCGACTTGGCAACGATTGCCATCGCCGGTATTTAGGAATGATTCGGCGTTGGTGATTGTGCTGGATTTGTCCCGATCGATGGATGCCGCCGATATTAAACCCAGCCGTTTGATTATGGCGCGTTACAAAATCGCCGACATTCTAAAGCAACGCAAAGATGGTCAGACCGCATTGCTGGTTTATGCGGGTGATGCCTTTACCGTAACGCCGTTAACCAACGATACCGAGACCATAGGTAGCCAGTTGTCGGCATTAACCACCGATATTATGCCCAGCCAAGGTAGCAATACGGTGCTGGCGCTGGAAAAAGCGGTGGAACTGTTCAAGCAGTCAGGTCTGCAAAAAGGCCAAATCCTGTTGGTCACCGATGGCGTTGATGTGGATCTTACCTTGGCCGCTGTAAAATCGTCGGACAACTACCCGGTGTCGATATTGGGCGTTGGGACGGATGACGGCGCGCCGATAGCATTGCCCGAGGGCGGGTTTTTGAAAGATGAGCGTGGCAATATTGTCGCGCCGAAACTAAATTCCCGTGAGTTGGCAAAGCTGGCGCAAGCGGGCAACGGTGTTTATCAAACCATAACGGCCAATGATGCAGATATTCAAAACCTGTTGTCAACCTTGGATAAATCGGTAAAACAGCAAGGTAAGGAAAACGAAAACCTGTTATTGGCGCAATGGGCGGACAAAGGCCCGTGGTTGTTATTGCTGGTGTTGCCGTTAGCCGCGCTAACGTTCAGAAAAGGTCTACTGTGTATTGCCTTATTGCTGATCTTGCCGCTGCCGAAAAACAGTTATGCGTTGGGTTGGCAGGATTTATGGCAGACTAAGGACGGCCAAGCTCTACAGGCGTATAAAAAACAGGATTACGCCAAAGCGGCGGAGCAGTTTGAAAATCCGGATTGGAAAGCGGCGGCACATTACAAAGCGGGTGAATATGACCAGGTGCTGGCTTACCTGAAAAGCAGCAAGTCTGGAAGTAGTGCTTACAATCAGGGTAATGCGCTGGCGAAAATAGGTCAGTTGGAAGAGGCTATCAAAGCCTATGAAAAAGCCTTGGCTATTAATCCTGACGATAGAGATGCCAAATACAACAAGGACATCGTAGAGAAAGCACTGGAAAAACAAGAGAAAGAGCAAAAACAGCAAAAAGACGACAAGCAACAATCCAAAGGCGATTCCCAGCAAAATAAGGATGGCGAGCAATCAAAGCAATCTGACGAACAGAAGCAATCTGAGCAAAAGCCCGAACAGAAACCGGAGCAAAAACAATCGGACAAGCAGCAGTCTGAACAACAGGATAAAGCCGAGGAAAAGCCCCAACCAGCCGAGCAAGACAAACAGGAAAACAAGGAGCAAGCCAAACAACCAGCACCGGTCGAGTCCCAGCCAACGGATGAACAACAGCAGGCCAATGAGCAATGGCTTAAAAGAATTCCCGACGATCCGGCCGGTTTGTTGAAACGTAAATTTAAATATCAATACGGGCAGCGCGGTCGTCCAGAAAACGGTGATGTGGGCGGTTGGTAGTTTTAAAAAATTGAAAGATTATCGCACTTTGCGCAATACCCGTTGATTAATCCAAATGACGAACATGAACACTATAAAAAAATTATTCTTTCTTCTGTTGCTGTTAATTGTTGTGCCTGCAGATGGTTTCGCTGCACAAATCGAGGTGTCGTTCGACCGCAATCCGGTGAGCCTTGATGAATCTTTCCAGATCATTTTTACCGCCAATGACACGCCGGATAACGACCCGGATTTTAGTCCGCTGGAACAGGATTTCGATGTACTCGGACAAAGCCAGAGCAGCAACTCGTCATGGATCAACGGACAGTCCAGCAAGACCCTACAGTGGACGGTTAACGTTATGGCCAAACACACCGGCAGCTTGGTGGTGCCGGCGGTGAAGTTCGGTAATGATGCCAGCCAGCCGGCAGCTATCCTGATCACTGAGGCGACGGCCAGTAAAGCCGTCGATACCGACGATGACTTGTTTCTGGAGGTTGAGGCGAGTCCACTAAGCCCTTATGTGCAATCCCAAGTTCTGTACACCGTACGGCTATATAGGCGAGTTGAAATCGCTCAGGCCGGATTGAATGAACCCGAGTTGGGCGATGCGGTCATTGAAAAGTTGGGCGATGACAGCAATTACACTACCCAGATCAACGGGGTGAATTATTGGGTTACTGAGCGCAAGTATGCGATCTTTCCGCAAAAAAGCGGTTCCGTGACTATCAAACCCCTGATGTTGACGGCAGAGGTGGTGGCCAATAGCCGCCCGAATTTTAACGGTTTTTTTAATTCCCAGACGACCCGGACCAAAAAAGTGTTATCCAAATCGGTGACGCTGGATGTTAAACCGGCTCCGGCCACGTTTACCGGAAAGCATTGGCTGTCGGCGGAACAACTGGAGTTAAAGGAAGAGTGGTCGGGCGATAACCAGCAAATCAAAGTCGGCGAACCGTTGACCAGAACCTTGACGCTGCTGGCAAAAGGCACAACGGTCGGCCAGCTGCCGGAGATAAATGATGGAAACCCTGTTCTTAGCTCAGTCGAAGGGAACGGCGGGCAGTTGAAAACCTATCCCGATCAGCCGGTGTTACAGGAACAGAAAAAACCGGAAGGCCTGATCGCTTTTAGGGAGGAAAAGATTGCCGTTATTCCGTCGAAAGCGGGTCGTTATAAATTACCGGCGATAGAAATTCCCTGGTTTAACAGCCAAAGCCAAAAAATGGAAGTTGCCAGAATTCCGGAAACTACCATCACCGCGATTGACGTTGCTGGAACCCAGCCAACTTCGGTTGCGCCGACCGCTCTTGTGGCGCAAGCGCAAAAAACCGAAGCAACTCCGGCTAACCCTCCGCAGCAACCTTACGTCTGGTTATGGGTTGCGGTATTTTTGGCGATAGGTTGGGCGGCGACTTTGGCTTATTTTCTGAGTAGGAGGCGCCCGGCTAAAAAACCGCTTATTGAAAAAAATGAGCGGGAAATACGCCTGGAAGATAGCGTAAAACGCTTAAGAAAAGCCTGCGCCGAGAATAATGCCGCAGCCGCCAAAGACGCCTTGCTGGCATGGGGTCAGCAAAAGTCGGGAGTCGCAAATTTGGGCGCTATCGCCGCGCTAAGCGAGGCAAGGTTAAGGGATGAAATCCTGCAATTGAATCAGATTTTGTACGGTAAGGCGTCGGAGCCGTGGCAAGGTAAAAAGTTGTTTCAGGCGTTTGTTGAACATAAAGCCAGGGAAAAAATAGCGGCGACCGACGATGATAAGTTGGAGTCGCTTTATCGCTTGTGATGTAGGCCGGAATAAGTCGGTTCGAGCGGGCAGCGAGAACCGACGTTGCCTACATGGATGTAGGTAAGTAAGGGGCGTGAGCACGACTGCATGGATGCAGGAGGTAGAGCAATGCAGGAGCAATTGCCGAGGAGCGGAAGCTTTTCCGGCAAGGCACACCCAAATTGTGCCGGAAACGCCAGACCTACGCTACGCGTGGTCGGTCTTATTCCGGTCTACAACGCCTTAAAATATTCCAGCGCCATAAACAGTGCCGCAATCGAACGGGCTTCGGTGCATTCCCCGGTAGCCAACAATTCGTTGATATTGGCTAGTTTCCACGGAATGACTTCCAATTCTTCCGGCTCGTCGCCGTCCAGTTTTTCGGCATATAAATCCTGGGCTAGCACAATTTCGGTCATGTGTTCCAGATAGGACGGCGCGATCGAAAAAGAGCTTAAGTGATGCAGGTTTCTGGCACCATAACCGACTTCCTCCTTAAGCTCCCGGTTGGCGGCATCCATAAAGGATTCCCCTGCATCGGTCTTACCCTTGGGCAGGCCCAGTTCGTAGCGGTGAACACCTGCCGAATATTCCCTGATCAACAACACCGTTTCGGCATCCAGCATCGGCACAATCAGCACGGCGCTGCCCGAGTGACCACCAGCCAAGCGTTCGTAGTTGCGTAGTTCGCCATTGCTAAATTCGATTTCCAGCGCTTCGATGCGGAATAACCGGCTGGTGGCGATCGTGGTTTTGTTAAGGATGGTCGGTTTGTCAGTCATTGTGTTATTTTATGGAATATTTTTTGCCAATATAACGCACTATGATGATTGATTGGAAACTTGATTGGGACAGGATTGACACTGTCTTGTTGGATATGGATGGCACACTGCTGGATTTGAATTTCGATAACCATTTCTGGAAGGAGTTTGTGCCGCTGAAATTCGCCGAAAAACAGGGTTTGTCGATAGCTGCCGCAAAGCAACAACTGGTACCACGCTTTAAAAGCATGGAGGGCAAGCTGGAATGGTATTGCCTAGATTACTGGAGCGAGGTGCTGGAGCTAGACATTGTCGGATTGAAAGCGGAAATTTCCGGGTTAATCTCCGTATTGCCGCATGTCACGGAGTTTTTGGAGAAAGTTCATCGGTCGCCTAAAAAGGTGCTGTTGGTGACCAATGCGCATCGCGGCAGTCTGGGTCTTAAGATGGAAAAAACCTGCTTGCAGGCATTTTTCGACGACATCATCAGTTCACATGATTTGGGCTTTCCGAAGGAACACGCCGAATTCTGGCGGTTGCTGCAACAGCGGGTGCCGTTTGAAAAGCAAGCCGCGCTGCTGATCGACGATAATCTAGCGGTGCTGGATTCGGCCAAGCAGTTCGGCATAGCCCATTTGATTTCGGTGAGCAGGCCCGACAGCCAACAGCCTAAAAAAGACATAACCGCTTATCCTGCTATTGAGGACTTTCGGGAATTGATGGCGGGGCTGTAGGCGTGTCGGGTTTACGCTACCTACGCGTTTGATTAGGTCGTTTCCCTTGATATTCTGTTTTGGGTCTTTCGGGTCTTCTTTCCGGCTGGATAATGTCAGCCAAAAGATCGGCCGTAATCGGCAGCACCGGAATTTTTTGCTCAATGTAGTCTTCGATATCCGGCATCGAATAGGCATATTGCTCACAGATAAAACTGATCGCCACACCGCTGGCACCAAAGCGCGCAGTACGTCCGATCCGGTGTACATAATCTTCGACATCCTGTGGCAAGTCGTAATTAATCACATGGGAGACATTGGCGATATGCAGACCACGGGCTGCGACATCGGTTGCTATGAGCAGGGTGATTTTGTTTTCCTGAAAGTCGCTTAATAAGCGCTGGCGTTTGTCTTGCGGCACATCACCGCTCAGTGCGGCGGTTTTGTAGCCGTTGGCGTTGAGAGTGTCGTCAAGCAGTTCGGCGCATCTTTTGGTGTTGACAAAAATTATGCTGCGTTGCGGTTGATGCTGATTCAATATGCCGATCAACAAAGGAATTTTTTGCTCGTTCGAGGGACAAAACGCGCTTTGCTGTATGGCTTTGGAGGTGACTTCTTCGGTTTCGATGCGAATCAACACCGGATTATTCATGTGTTCATAAGCCAGCTCAGTCACCTTGTAGGATAAGGTCGCCGAAAACAGCATATTCAAACGCTGGTCTGGTGGTGGCATGCGCCGCAATAAAAAGCGGATGTCTTTGATAAAGCCCAAATCGAACATCCGATCCGCCTCATCCATGATCGTGACTTTGACGTGATCCAGCGTGAACGCGTTTTGCCGGTAAAAGTCGATGATGCGGCCGGGTGTGCCGATGATAATATCGACATTGGCTTTCAGGCTATCCAGCTGTTTTTGATAGTCGGTGCCGCCGTAGATCAGCGCCAATTTCAGATTAAGGTGCTTGCCCAGTTGCAAGGCATCCTTATGGATCTGAATAGCTAACTCGCGGGTCGGTGCGAGAATAATGGCTCTGGGATATTTAATGGTAAGATGTTTGGCGACTGCTTTGGGCATCGGCTTTTCTGCATCGAGACCCGTATCAAAATAGGCATCAATATCGGCGTCGGTTTGTTCTTCTAAATCTATGCCGTCATTTTCGTTTAGCAGATGTTGAAAAGCGGCCAGCAAAAAAGCGGCGGTTTTTCCGGTTCCGGTTTGGGCTTGTCCCGCAACATCCTTGCCTCGTAACGACAAGGGCAAGGCTTGTTTTTGGATCGGGGTGCAGTAATCAAAGCCGGCGTCTTTTAAGCTGCGTAAGATAGAATCAGACAATTCGAGATTGCTGAAGCGGGTTTGGGTTAAATGGGTATTGTTCATGGGCTATAGCATAACGTAAAAATCAAATCAGCTGAAATTGATTGACTCCTTGCCGCATCCCTCCTATAGTTTTGCTTTTAAATTTTTGGAGTAAGAGAGTGAGCGATTCAGTCCTTCATGTAAGCGATAGTGAGTTTAACGAAACCGTTATTAAAGCTGCGGGCCCTGTGCTGGTAGATTATTGGGCTGAATGGTGCGGACCTTGCAAAATGATTGCGCCGATTCTGGATGCTATTGCCACAGAGTATGCGGGCAAATTGACCGTTGTAAAGCTAAACATAGACGAAAATCCAGAAACTCCCCAACACTACGGCGTACGTGGCATCCCGACATTGATGCTGTTTAAGGGCGGCGAAGTGGAAGCGACTAAAGTAGGCGCATTATCAAAATCAGATCTTGCTAAATTTATTGATAGCAACATTTAATATAATATTCAGCGCAAGCTGTGCCTCGCGTCGTAGGAGGGGCTTCGCCTAAAAGCGCCTACTGTTGGTAGCCCCTCCGATGGCACGGACGAAACATTACTGAATCGTTACCATTCACTCAGCCCATTACTTAAATGCAAGCTCAGGCCTGTCACAAAAGGTTGGACGGGGCTGAGTACTTGAGTTACACTTATATCGTGCGTTAATCCAACGCACCCAAGCATATCGTCCGATAACCACACCCCCCTGAATTATAATCATATCCTCGTAGTTGCGGTTAAACACCGTTTGTACTTTTTCCCTGAGCCGTCCATTTATGAATCTAACTGAGTTAAAACTAAAACAAATAAGTGAAGTTATTGAAATCGCCGAGTCTCTAGGGCTTGAAAATGTAGCTCGATCACGAAAGCAGGATTTGATTTTTGCAATCCTGAAAAAACAGGCAAAAGCCGGTGACGATATATCTGGCGATGGCGTTCTGGAAATTTTACAGGATGGTTTTGGTTTTTTACGCACACCGGGTTGCTCCTATTTGGCAGGCCCTGACGATATTTATGTTTCGCCCAGTCAAATCAGACGATTCTCTTTAAAGACCGGCGATACGATTACCGGGAAGATCAGGCCGCCAAAAGATAACGAGCGTTATTTCGCGATGCTCAAGGTCGACCAGATCAATTTTGAACCTCCGGAAAACACCAAAAACAAAATCACCTTTTCAAACCTCACACCCTTATTTGCTAAAGAACGCTTCGTCCTTGAACAGGGCAACGGCAGTAGCGAAGATTTAATCGGACGCATGATCGATTTAATCGCCCCGATCGGAAAAGGTCAACGCGGCTTGATCGTATCGCCGCCTAAAGCCGGTAAAACCATGATCCTGCAAAGTCTGGCCAAGGCGATTGCAGAAAAAAATCCCGAGTGTTACCTGATTGTGTTATTGATCGATGAGCGTCCTGAAGAAGTCACGGAAATGGAGCGTTGCGTGCGCGGCGAAGTCATTTCCAGTACCTTCGATGAACCGGCAACACGGCACGTACAGGTTGCTGAAATGGTCATCGAAAAGGCGCGTCGATTGGTCGAGCATAAACACGATGTGGTTATCTTGTTAGACTCGATTACCCGTCTGGCCCGAGCGTATAACACCGTGGTACCTTCGTCTGGCAAGATATTAACCGGGGGTATCGATGCGAATGCGCTGGAAAAACCGAAACGTTTTTTCGGGGCGGCACGGAATATAGAAGAAGGCGGCAGCTTGACTATTATCGCCACTGCATTGGTCGATACCGGTTCAAGAATGGACGAGGTCATCTACGAGGAATTCAAAGGTACCGGCAACATGGAGCTGCATCTGGATCGCAAAATTGCCGAGAGAAGAATTTACCCAGCGATCAATATCAACCGTTCAGGTACCCGTCGGGAAGAATATCTTGTTGATCCCGATATTCTGCAAAAAACCTGGATTTTGCGCAAGATTCTTCAGCCTATGGATGAAACCGCAGCGTCAGAATTCTTAATCGGTAAGCTTAAAGATTTTAAAACCAATGCGGAATTTTTCGATTCTATGAAGCGGTAGTCGCGTAGTCCGTATGGAGCTTGCGGAATACGGGATGATCAATGCCATAAAGCACTGGATTCTGCAAGCTCCATCTAGGCTACTCACTGGAGCTTGGGAGTCAGCGAGGAACCAACAATGATGAAAGCCGAACCCTGCACCTACGTTATTTTTGGCGCGACCGGAAACCTGTCCCGGATTAAATTAATGCCGTCGCTGTATCGTCTCGATGCTGCAAACCGCTTGCCGGAAGGCACTTGTATTTTGGCTATAGGCCGAAGGCCGTGGGATCAGGCAACATGGCTGGCGGAAGTCAGGCAGATGGTTATGGCCAAGGCTCCAGACGATTTCGATGAAGCCGTTTTCCAGCGTTTTAGCGCCCGGTTGCATTATCATCAAGGCGATATCAATCAGCCGCAGTGTTATACGGAACTGACCGATACGCTGAACCTGAAACTGGATTTGAACAAGCAGTTCCCTAAAAATATCGCCTTCTACCTTTCTATCAGTCCCTCGGACTTTGGTGCGGTTATGCAGATGTTAAGCGATAACCGCTTGTTTGATGAACAACACGGTTGGCGGCGGGTGATTATCGAAAAACCGTTCGGTTATGATCTGGACAGCGCCCAAGCCTTGCAAAAACGCATCAGCCGCTATTTGACCGAAGAGCAGATTTACCGTATCGATCATTATCTGGGTAAAGGCATGGTGCAGAATGTGCTGGTGTTTCGTTTTGCCAATGTGATGCTGGAGCCGATATGGAACCGCAATTATATCGACCATATCCAGATCACCCATTCCGAAGACATCGGCATCGGCAGCCGCGCCGAATACTATGACAAGGCTGGAGCCATGCGCGACATGCTGCAAAGTCATCTGCTGCAATTGCTGACGCTGGTCACGATGGAGCCGCCGGTTTCGATGGAAGCCGAATCCCTACGTGACGAAAAAGTCAAAGTGTTAAAGTCTATCCGCCCTATTCCCAGGGATGCGGTACACGGCCATGCTTTCCGCGCCCAATACGCCAAAGGCCATATCGGCGGCGAGCCGGTCAACGGCTATCTACAGGAAGACGGCATACCGGCGAACAGCATGACCGAAACTTATGCAGCGATAAAGCTGTATATCGATAACTGGCGCTGGCGCGGCGTGCCTATTTACTTGCGTACCGGCAAGCGCATGGCCAAGGCGCAATCGACGATTTCGATTTGTTTCCGGCACCCGCCGTTGCAGTTTTTTCGCGGCACCGAAGTGCAATGCATGAACCCTAACTGGGTGTTGCTGGGCATACAGCCGGAAGAGTGCATCCGCATTGAAATGACCGTAAAAGAACCCGGCCTGGAGATGCGCACCCGCTCCACCAGCCTAGATGCAAGCTTCCGCCAAGAGAATGAAAAATCCATTGATGCTTATGAAGACTTGTTACTGGACGTTCTAAAAGGCGACCGCTCGTTATTTCTGCGCTTCGATGAAGTAGAATATGCGTGGCGCATTGTCGACCCGATCCTGCAAACCTGGGCGATAGAGCGTGACTATATCGTCACCTATCCCGCCGGTTCCTGGGGGCCTGAAGACAGTCGCCGCTTATTCGACAAAGACAGCCAATCCTGGCGCAGCTCATTAACACCGGAGTGTTTATAAATGCAACAAAACAGCCGCTGGCACACTCTGGAAACCGCAGAAGACGTGGCGATTGCAGCTTGCCAGCAAATTCTTAATGCCGCAAAAATGGCTATTTCCGAACGCGGCAAATTCAAGCTGGTGTTAGCCGGTGGCGGTACTCCGGAAAAAGTCTACCGCCTGCTTGCCGAGTCCAATGCCGATTGGGCTAACTGGCAACTTTATTACGGCGATGAACGCTGCCTGCCTGCCGATCATCAGGACAGAAACAGCCTAATGGCAAGCCGGGTTTTACTGGATAAAGTGGCTATTCCGGCGAATCAGATCTTTACCATGCCTGCCGAACTGGGGCCGAAACAAGCGGCTGAAAGCTATAGACTAACCGTTGCTGAAGCCGGTATGTTCGACATGGTTTTGCTGGGCATGGGCGAGGACGGTCATACTGCCAGCTTGTTTCCCGGCCATCAACATCAACAGGATGAACGGGTGCACGCCGTTTACAATTCGCCTAAACCGCCTCCGGAGCGTGTTTCGATCAGTGCCAAAGCGTTAAGCAACACGCGGGAATTGATCTTCCTGATCACCGGCGCGAATAAACAGGACGCCGTCAATTTGTGGCGTTCAGGATCGGATTTGCCGGTTGCGAGCATTGTTCCGGAAAATCCTGTTGATATTTATATCGATAGCGATGCTTATAAGCCAAAAAACGACGATTAGTACACGAAAGCCAAAAATAGGCGCCTCTAGGCGACACGAAATATTTTCACCTTGAACCTTGCACCTTAAAGATTTATGAATATCGGCAAACTGTATATTATTTCCGCTCCCTCAGGCGCTGGTAAAACCAGCTTGGTTAGACAGCTGGTTGCCGATTTTGACGATCTGGCTGTATCGGTTTCCCATACTACCCGTCCAATGCGATCCGGCGAAATACACGGGCAGGATTATTGCTTCGTCAGTGTCGCAGACTTTCAGGCCATGCAGGAACAACAGGCGTTTCTTGAGCATGCTCAGGTGTTTGATAATTTTTACGGCACGGCGCAACGGACCGTGGAGGAAAATCTAAAACAGGGACTGGATGTGATGCTTGAGATTGACTGGCAGGGCGCGGAGCAAATCAAAAAACTGCTGCCCGACAGTCTTTCGATTTTTATCCTGCCGCCGTCCACGGAAGTGTTGTTGCAGCGCCTCAGGAACAGGGGGCAGGATGACGAACAAGTTATTGCCCGGCGTATGCGTGATGCCGTTGCCGAAATGCACCACCATGACGAATTCGATTATCTGGTGGTCAATGATGACTTTGCGCTGGCGCTGACCGAATTAAAAAGCATCATTATCGCCAATAGGTTGACCCGGCAACGCCAGCTGCATAATCTGCGGCCTTTATTGGACTCGCTACTTTCGTAAATCTTCTCCCACGGCGGAGCGTACAAACGATAATAAACTTCGTGTCTCGGCAATTGCTCCTGCATCCATGCAGTCGTTCGTGGTAAAAAAACCTAAATAACCCCGTTTTCAATAATCGGTAGCACCCAGTATTTAATCCCCGAACCGGAAAACTCCGCCCTCAATTGCTCTAATAATGCGGCTAGTCCCTGCTCCGGCACGTACATCTGGAAGCGGATTTTCCCCTGCCTCCCGCTGACCTGTTCCGCTAACGACAAGCCTTCATTCCGATGGTCGTGGGAATTGACCGGAAAACTGCTGAATCCGTGTTCCGACTCCAGCATCAACAGGCAATCGACTACCGCTTCTTCAAGGCTGAGCGGCACATTCAGGGTGACCAAATATTCCTTGTTGTTCATCGCTTAACCTCCGGCGGCAATCCAAATAGTTTAAACAAAATCGGCAACATAAATAAGGTCAAAAAGGTCGATGACACCAAACCGCCGATCACCACGATAGCTAAAGGCCGTTGAATTTCAGAACCTGGTCCGGTGGCAAACAGCAACGGGATTAAACCGAACGCCGCGATGCTGGCGGTCATCAGCACCGGGCGCAATCGCCTTGAGGAGCCGACTAGCACTACCTGAGCTAGATCCATGCCGGTTGCGATCAGCTGATTAAAATAACTGACCATGACCACGCCATTCAGCACGGCAATCCCCAGCAACGCGATAAAGCCGACCGATGCCGGTACCGATAAATACTCGCCGGACAGCCATAGGGCGAACACGCCGCCGATCATCGCCAACGGAATATTGGACAGCACTAAGACGGCTTGGCGCACCGAGCCGAAGGTTGTGAACAATAATAAAAAGATCAGGCCTAACGAGATCGGAACGACTACCGACAGCGTCGCCGCAGCACGTTGCTGGTTTTCGAACTGGCCGCCGAATTCGACGGTGTAGCCGGTCGGCAAGTCGATTTTTTCAGCCACCGTCTTGCGCACTTCATCGACAAAACTGACCAAGTCCCGATTCAGTACGTTGCTGGTAATGACCACAAAGCGCTGGCCCCGTTCCCTGCTCACCGACACCACGCCTTCGACTTTTTCTATTTTGGCGATAGCCGTGACCGGCACATTGCCGCCATTCGGCAGGGCGATTTGCAGGTTGTCGAAATTGGCGGTATTGCTGTCGCCGCGCAAAAGTAACGGCGTGCGTTTAATGCCTTCCTGAACTATGCCCAGCTTCAAACCTTCAATCTGCGCGCGCAGCAACGTTTCTATGCTGTCGCTGTCCAGGCCTAAGCGCCCCGCCGCCGATTTATCGATGGTCAATTGTAAAAACTGCATCCCGTCATTTTGCTTGGCGAACACATCGCTGGCACCGTTTATATTTCTTAATACCTCGGCGATTTGTTGCGCTTTTTCATTGAGCACGGCCAAGTCGGTGCCGAATAATTTAACAGCCACATCGCCGCGCGTCCCGGTCAGCATTTCCGAAACGCGCATTTCAATCGGCTGGGTAAACTGGAAGGCGATACCTGGCGTTTGTGCCATGACTTTGCGAATCTCATCCAGCAATTGTTCCTTGCTGTCCATCCGCCAGTCTTTTTTAGGCTTGAGTATCAAAAACGCATCGGTATCGTTTAAGCTCATCGGATCGAGCCCCAGCTCGTCGGAACCGACGCGGGCGACAATATCGACGATTTCGGGAATATTTTTGAGCAGGTTAAGTTGCACCTGAATATCCAAGGCCACCGATTGCTCCAGGGTAATCGACGGTAATTTTTCCAGGTTCACGATGATGTCGCCTTCGTCCAGGGTCGGCATAAAGGTGCTGCCGATTTGGGTAAATACCAGCACGGTCAAGACCAATAGCGAACCTGCCGTGATAAATACCTTAAGGCTGTTAGCCATGCACCAGACTAAAGCGGGCTGATAAAGCTTTTGCAGTTGCCGGGGCAACCAGGGTTCTTCATGCGACACCTCTTTCAACAGATAAGAGGCGAGCACCGGAATCACCGTCAGCGACAACACCAGCGATCCACTAAGCGCAAACACGATGGTCAGTGCCACTGGAGTAAACAGTTTGCCTTCCAAGCCTTGCAAGGTCAGCAACGGCAAAAACACGATAATAATAATCAAAATGCCGGATACCACAGGCTGGGCAACTTCGCGGGTCGCCCGGTAAATGACATGCAAGCGCGGCAGGTGCCGGGCTTTTTCCGTGTGCGCCAGATGGGTAATCAGATTTTCAACCACCACCACGGCGGCATCCACGAGCATGCCGATGGCAATGGCAAGGCCGCCTAAACTCATCAGGTTGGCCGACATGCCCATGGTGTTCATCAAAATAAAGGTGAACAACGCCGCCAACGGTAAGGCCAAAGCCACAACCAACGCGGCGCGCAAATTACCCAGAAATAAAATCAGCAGGATGAGCACCAGCGCTATGGCTTCCAGCAGTGCGTGTCTTACCGTGTCTACCGCGTGATCCACCAACTTGCCGCGATTGTAAAAAACTTTGGCTTCAACGCCTTTAGGAAAGCCGGGGCTGATTTCGGCCAGTTTTCTCTCAATATCGATAATGGTCTGTCTGGCGTTAGTGCCGCGTAAACTCAACACCAGTCCGGTAGCGACCTCACCTTCACCATTTTTACTGACCGCGCCGTAGCGGGTCAACGCGCCTATTTGGATTGTGGCGACATCGCCGACGGTAATAGGAATGCCGTTTTTGTTATCGACGACGATAACGCTGACATCGTCCAAAGTAAGGATACGTCCTTCGACACGCACTATCAACGCCTCTTCGCCATCGGTCATGCGGCCTGCGCCATCGTTACGGTTATTGTTTTGCAATGCGGCTATCAATTGAGCCATGCTGATGCCTCTGGCAGATAGTCGGACATTATCGGGGATTACCTCAAAACTCCTGACCAGACCGCCCAGCGAATTGACATCGGCAACGCCGGATACCGTGCGCAACGCAGGACGTATCACCCAGTCCAGTAAACTGCGGTGTTCCATTAAACTTAAGCCCCCGCCTTCCACGGTAAACATGAATATTTCGCCCAAAGGCGTGGTCATCGGCGCAATGCCGCCTTTGATACCGGCAGGCAGATTGCCCCACATCGTGTTCAAGCGTTCGGCAATCTGCTGACGCGCCCAGTAAATATCGGTGCCCTCCTGAAAATCGACGGTAATGTCGGTCAGTGCGTATTTGGCGATGGAGCGCAGCATGGTTTGATGTGGAATGCCCAGCAGCTCGACCTCAATCGGCGCGGTGATTCTGGCTTCAACCTCTTCCGGGGTCATGCCGGGCGCTTTGACGATCACCTTGACCTGGGTCGGCGACACTTCAGGGAAGGCGTCGATCGGAAGTTGGGTAAAGGCATGATAGCCTCCGCCTGCCAGTAGTACGACCATTAGCATCATCAGTAAGCGCTGGCTCAGCGCAAAACGGATCAGGTTAGTCATCATTCATCACTCCCTAATCCCAGCCAGTTTGCTTTAAGTGCAACCGCGCCTTTGATGGCTATTTGTTCATCGCCGGTCAGTTCGCCGCTGATAATCGACTCATCGCCCTGTTTGCCGACGATGGTAATCGGAGCCACCAAAAAGCCCTGTTGAGTGCGAATAAAAATAAAGGCTTTGCCTTCATTCTGGGCAATGGCCGTATTGGGAATTTTAAACATCACTTGCTTGCTGGGTTGAACAATCCGGACGTTGAGCCGTTGTCCGGGGCGTAACGACGTACTGTTTTGCGGTTCTACTGTCGCTCTGGCCAGAATAGTCTGGTTTTCCGGGTTGACGCTTTGCCCCAGCAAGGTGATTTTTGCGACGGCAGCCGAATTTTCAATCGTCACCCGATCGCCAATTTTAATGCTGCCGATGCGTTCCTGGGGGATGGCGATTTCCAGCCAAAGCTCATTCAGATTGGCGATACGGTATAACGGCGCCAGCGTGTCGATGCGTGTTCCGGCAACGGCTAAACGTTCCAGCACTACCCCTGCAATCGGAGCACGAACCTTGAGCTGCCTAGTTAACC
>JBCKWO010000034.1:0-20120 GCA_038922535.1 Methylobacter sp.
GAGAGGATGCGCTTGATCTGATTAAGATGCCTTTTGGTTTGGATCTTCCCGTAGGCAGCGAATATGGTTCGGGCACAGTCATTTTGCAAGAGGGTGTAAAAATGCTGGCTGTGCCCTTATGGCGCAGTTATCTGGCCGGTTGCATCTTACTGGGCGTGGCGCCGTGCACGGCAATGGTATTAGTCTGGGGTTATTTGGCTAAAGGCAACGATGGTCATACCTTGATCATGGTCGCTATTAATTCATTGGTCATGTTGTTCTTATATGGCGTTATTGGCGGATTCCTTTTGGGCGTCGGTCAATTACCTGTTCCCTGGCAAGCGCTATTATTGTCGATTAGCATTTATGTGGCCTTACCTTTATTGGCCGGATTCTTTTCTAGAAAATGGCTGATTGCGCATAAAGGCCAAGTATGGTTTGAACAGAAGTTCTTACATTTGCTCACCCCGATTACCATCGTCGCCCTGTTGCTGACCTTGATCTTGCTGTTTTCATTTAAAGGCGAGGTAATAATTGCGAACCCTTTAACTATCCTGTGGATTGCGATTCCATTGACGATCCAGACGCTTGTCATTTTTGCCATCACTTATGCTGCGGCAAAAATATGGGGTTTTTCCTATGAAGATGCAGCGCCTTCGGCCATGATTGGGGCATCGAATCACTTTGAAGTCGCTATCGCAACAGCGGTGATGTTGTTTGGCTTATCGTCAGGTGCCGCATTGGCTACGGTGGTCGGTGTGTTAATTGAAGTGCCGTTGATGCTGGCTTTGGTAGGGTTTTGTAAACGGACTAAAGGCTATTTTTCTTAAGCGGCAAGACAACGCTTTCGCATTCCTGTAGGCAAAGCTTCCGCTCCTCGGCAACTGCTCCATGCGTTGCTCTACCTCCTGCATCCATGCAGTCGTGCTCACGCCCCTTACCTACATAATCCACAGGGATGTGGTGACCAAAAGTAGGCGCTTTTAGGCGATGCAGATATTGCAGGAGCAAATATCTGTCCATGTAGGCAAAAAAATGCGGCTGATTAGGCCGCATTAGAGAAGGATATAAGGCTCTGAATTCCGAGGAGGAAGTTAGCATCTCAAGAGTTGCGACTATATTAGCGATAAACGTTAAGCAATGGAATGTGGCATATTGTCGCGTGGCAGAATCTCGCAGAGCGAGTGGATTTCAACTCAAACTTTATCGTAGGCAAAAAAAATGCGGCTGATTAGGCCGCATTAAAAAGGATATAAAACTCTGAATTTCGAGGAGGAAATTTGCATCTCAAGAGTGAGGCATATATTAATAGTAATACGTAGATAATGGAATGTGGCAAATTGTCGCAGTGTTTGAGTAGGTTATTTGTACTCTTGTGGAATGATGGGTAACTCCTGAGCCTATCCCACAGAGAAACAAGTCGCATCATATCCCTAATTCAGTGATTTTCCGGGTCAGGGTGTTCCTACCGTAGCCCAGTAAAATAGCAGCTTCGTGGCGCTTTCCGTGGGTAAAGCTCAGCGCGGCTTTAATTAAAATAGTTTCAACGGTCGGGATGATTTGTTTGGCGATTTCACCATCACCGCCCTGCGGCAGGTGGGCGCGCAACAACAGCTGCTGGTCTATCCAGCTTCTCAATAAGGCTTCCCAGTCAGTTTTTGTGGCATTCTTTTCCGAGACTGCACCCAGCAGCTCAGGCGGCAGGTCGTGCAGATGCACTTCCCGTCCCGAAGCCATCACGGTCAGCCAGCGGCAGCTATTTTCCAGTTGCCGGACATTGCCCGGCCAGTCCAGTGTGCTTAAAAACGCCTCCGCTTCGGGTTTTAAGATCTTAACTTCAGTGTTGAGTTCAACTGCCGCCTGATTCAAAAAATGGCGCAACAGCAACGGTATGTCCTGTTGGCGCTCGCGTAGCGGCGGGATGTGGATGCGAATCACGTTTAAACGGTGGAACAAATCCTCTCGAAAGCGGCCTTGTTCCACCAGGGATTCAAGATTCTGGTGGGTGGCGGCAATAATGCGTACATCGACTTTGACCGATGCGTACGAGCCGACCGGATAGAACTCGCCATCGGCCAGCACCCGTAATAAACGGGTTTGCAATTCGGCGGGCATGTCGCCGATTTCATCGAGAAACAGGGTGCCGCCGTCGGCTTGTTCAAAGCGTCCGGCGCGGCGCGATTGCGCACCGGTAAATGCACCTTTTTCATGGCCGAACAGTTCGGACTCCATCAGATCCTTGGGGATCGCCGACATATTCAGAGCGATGAAGGACTTGTTGGCTCTGGGGCTGTGCCGATGCAGGGCTTTGGCGACTAATTCCTTGCCGGTTCCCGATTCGCCGTTAATCAGCACGGTGATATGCGACCTTGCCAGCCGCCCGATGGCGCGGAACACCTCTTGCATTGACGGGGCTTCGCCAATAATTTCCGGCGTGGCTTCCTCAACAGTCGGGGTGTCCGAAGCGGTGCCTATTTGCTGCTGCCGACTATGAATACAGGCTCTATGGGCAAGGTCGACGACTTCTTTAATGTCGAAGGGCTTGGGCAGGTATTCAAACGCACCGCCGTGGAACGCCGAGACTGCGCTTTCCAGGTCGGAATGAGCGGTCATCACAATAACCGGCAGGTTCGGGTGGCTCAGTTGAATCTTGGTCAAAAGCTCCAGTCCATCCATATCGGGCATTCGAATATCGGTGATCAGCGCATCGGGTAAATCATCCTGCAATGCTCTGAGCAAATCGGCCGCACCGGAAAAGCTGCGGGTGATGATGTCCGCTTTTTGCAAGGCCTTTTCCACGACCCAGCGGATGGATTTGTCGTCATCGATGATCCAGACAGTTTCGCGCTTAGTCATTGCCTATTTCTCCTTGCGTAATAATGGGTAAGAAGATTGAAAATACCGTGTTTCCGGGTTCACTGTTGCATTCGATCAAACCGTTATGCTGATTGATCAGCGTTTGGGCTATCGACAAACCCAGCCCGGTGCCGTCGGCGCGCCCGGTGATCATCGGATAAAATATCCGGGTTATCATGTCGGCGTCGATGCCCGGCCCGTTATCGATAATGTCGCACTTCACCGCCAGTTTATAGCGTTTGCGGCCGATGGTCACTTGGCGGTTAATGCGGGTTTTGATGATAATCTCGCCTACGCCATTCAGCGCCTGCACCGCGTTTTTGGCGATATTTAAAATAGCCTGGATCAGCAGGTCTTTATCGGCATGTAGGTCAGGAATACTGGGGTCGTAGTCGGATTTAAGAGTGAGGCTGCTGCTGGACTCGGCTTGAACCAGCTGTCTAACCCGTTCAAGCACTTCGTGGATATTGATCGATTTTTTATTAGGTAATTTGTTGGATCCGAGCATTTTATCCATCAAGCCTTGCAGGCGGTCGGACTCGGCAATGATGATCTGGGTATATTCCTTGAGTTCAGGATCGTGTAATTCCAGATCCAGCAATTGCGCCGCTCCGCGCAAGCCGCCTAAAGGATTCTTGATTTCATGCGCCAGGCCCCTGACCAACAATCTGGCGGTGTTCTGTTGGGTCAATAACTGCTCTTTCTTGGAAATGCGCAGGTGATTGTCCACTTGCTGTAATTCGACCAGAATTTCATCGGCCTGTTCATCCTTTAATAACGGCGTTGCGCTAAAATTGATAGTGAGGCTGTGGGACATGCGATCCAGGATAAGCTCACGATCCAGCAGCGGTTTCGCCATGGTTAAACATTGCTGCAAATTAATCAGTAATGCGGGATCGGAAGACTTGAACAGCTCATAAGCACTTAGTCCCACCAAGTGGTGCGAGCTGTCGGCAAGCAGGATTTCCCCTGCGGAATTGAGGTAAGTGAGGATTAGGTCACGATCAAATAACAAGATTGCGCTGTTAAGGTGATCAAGTATGCGTTTATACATGGATAGCTTTAAGGTTGTTCAAAGTGGGAGCATTATGGATTGTAAAGCAATTTGCAGGCCGTGCGGAAGGATGGGTGCGACTGCAGGAGTAGTTGCCGAGGAGCGATGCGAAACTCATGGCATCGCAGGGTTGATTATGATGAGTTTTATTCATCTTGACGCACCATTATTGTGCGCTTTAGGGTGTCGCCAGGGTATTTGCGCATCATTTTAGTGCATAAGTTTCTGGTTTGTAGATTTTAGCTTCAGAAAAATGGTAATGGGTCGAATAGGTGTTTCTCGACGCTGGAAACAAGGCATGACACATAAGCATTCACCTCCCCCTTTGAAAAGGGGGATTGAGGGGGATTTATTTGAACAAATCTCCCCTAACCCCTCTTTTTCAAAGAGGGGGACTGAACGCTTACGTCGGATGGCGTAAGAAAAGGGACGACGTTTAATTGGTATCTGACCCCCGTTACTTTGGCCTTGCCGCAATAAATAAGCCGCATAGTCAATGGCGGCGTCATCTGCAAAAACAGGTTTCACGATACAATGCTTTGATTAGACATCCGCAACAATCTCAATCAATACTTCATCAGGATTCACCGCATCGCCCTTGACGACGTAAAGTGCTTTTACTTGTCCGGCTATCGGTGCGGTAATTTCTGTTTCCATTTTCATGGCTTCAGTCACCAATACGCCTTGCCCCGCGATTACCATCTGACCTTCCTTGACCATTACCTCAAGAATATTACACGGCATGCTGGCAACCACGTCGCCTGGCGACGAAGGGCGCGGACGCTTGCTGGCAATGGCGCTTTTAACGGCACCTTGAGCGCCACCATCCAGAACAATTTCGTCCAATGTTTCCACAACAATATCTTCAGGAACGCCATCTACGGTGAAATAAAAATGCCGCAGCGTTTGATTTTTTGGCCCGGCACCGGTCACTTTGACATGATAGGATTCGCCATGCAGCGCCACATTAAATTCTGTTGGCGCTTTTTTGACACCGTCATCCTTCATGGATTCCAGCTCCAGCGCCTCGGGCACCAGATTACCTGTTAAACGCTGCTCCAGAAACTGCTTGCCGACTTCAGGAAACATCGCATAGCTGAGCACATCTTCGTCATTTTGCGCCAGATAACCAATTTCCTGACGCAAATTTTCAAACTCGGGCTTAAGTAGATCAGCCGGGCGGCACTCAATCAGTTCTTCCTTGCCGATCGCGCGATTTTGCAGTTCCGTATTAACAGGTCCGGGCGCTTTTCCATAGCCGCCTTGCAGGTACCTTTTGACTTCATTGCTAATCGTTTCATAACGCTTTCCGGTTAATACGTTCAGCACGGCCTGGGCGCCGACAATCTGCGAAGTGGGCGTGACCAGTGGCGGATAACCCAGATCTTTGCGGACTTCCGGGATTTCTTTATAGACTTCAGCCATTCGGTCAAGCGCATTTCTTTCCCGAAGTTGATTGGCCAGATTGGAGATCATGCCGCCTGGCACCTGGAAAATATGCACTTGTGTGTCAATACCGGTAAATTCACTTTCAAAACGGTGGTATTTTTTCCGAACCCCGGCAAAGTAGGTGTTGACTGCTTGCAGCTTATCCAGATCCAGGCCGGTGTCATAGCTTGTGCCGCGTAATGCCGTGACCAGGCTTTCGGTCGGTGGATGGCTGGTGCCGCCCGACCAGGAGGACAATGCCGTATCGATATACTGGCAACCGGCTTCTATGGCTTTCAGCTGACACATTGCAGCCAAACCGGAGGTCGCGTGGGAATGTAAATGCAGCGGTAAGTCAATTTCGTCTTTCAGCGCCTTAACCAGGGCGCCGGTGGTGTAGGGTGTCAGCAACCCCGCCATGTCCTTGATGACAATAGAATCGCAACCCAGGGCTGCCAGTTCTTTACCCAGAGTGACAAAACTGTTTATGTTATGCACCGGACTGGTGGTGTAACAAATAGTACCTTGGGCATGTTTACCGGCTTTTTTGGTCGCTTCGATAGCGGTTGTTAAGTTGCGAACATCGTTTAAGGCGTCAAAAATACGGAACACATCCATGCCTTTTTCGGCGGCTTTCAGGATGAATGCCCGCACCACATCATCGGAGTAATGACGATAACCCAGCAGATTTTGTCCCCGTACCAGCATTTGTAAGCGCGTGTTTGGCAATGCGGCTTTTAATTTGCTCAAGCGTTCCCACGGATCTTCTTTCAAAAACCTTAAACACGCATCAAATGTCGCGCCGCCCCAGCATTCCAGCGACCAATAACCGATGTCATCGAGCATGGCGCAAGCCGGCAGCATATCTTCAGTACGCAAGCGGGTGGCAATCAGTGATTGATGGGCATCACGCAGGATAACGTCAGTAATATAAACTTTTTGCATTGGTTTTTCCTTATGTCATAAACCGGTATGAGCCGCGATAACAGCGGCAATAACGCTGGCCAATACCTCTGGCCGTGGTTTATTTGAATAATTAATGAGTTCGGGGTGTTTTTCGACAAAGCCAGTGTCAAACACACCGGCACAAAATTCGGGATGCCCTAGAATTTCCAGATAATAGGGGATCGTTGTTTTAATTCCGAATAAACCCATATCACGCAAGGCGCGCTCGCCCCGCTTAATCACATCGCCCCAAGTGAGTGCGCTGACAATCACCTTGGCCACCATCGAATCATAAAACGGGGGGATGTCATAGCCGGTATAAATAGCCGTGTCGGTGCGCACACCTGGGCCGCCGGGCGCATAATAGCGGGAAATTTTGCCGAAACTGGGGAGAAAGCTGTTTTGCGGGTCTTCCGCATTAATCCGGAACTCTATTGCATAACCGCGCCGGACTATCTCTTCCTGTTTAAATCGCAGAGGCAAGTTTGCAGCGATTCGGATTTGTTCTTCAACAATATCCACGCCGGTAATGGTTTCCGTAATCGTGTGCTCCACTTGCACACGCGTATTCATTTCCATGAAATAGAACCGACCGTTATCATCCAGCAAAAACTCCACGGTTCCGGCATTGGTATAATCAACCGCCTTGGCGGCAAGCACAGCCAAGCCTCCGATATATTGACGTTGCGCCTCATCTAGTTGGGGTGACGGTGCAATTTCAATCAGTTTTTGGTTCCGGCGCTGTATTGAACAGTCGCGCTCATATAGATGAATGGTATTGCCATGATGGTCCGCCAGAATCTGTACTTCAATATGCTTTGGATTAACGATGCACTTTTCCAGAAACACATCAGCGCTGCCGAACGCTTTGGTGGCTTCGGAAATAACTCGCGGGTAATTCCTTTGCAGTTCATCGGCACACTCACACCGCCTGATACCTCTGCCGCCCCCGCCGGATGTGGCTTTGAGCATGACCGGATAACCGATTTTTTCAGCAATGGCTAGCGCTTCTTCAACGCTTTCAAGATTACCTTCGGTGCCTGGCGTGACAGGAATACCCGCCGCTATCATCGCCTTACGGGCGCAGGTTTTATCACCCATACGCTGAATCACATCCGCTTCCGGGCCGATGAAAATAATGCCGCGCTCCTTGCAAGCCCTTGCAAACTGGGCGTTCTCGGAAAGAAATCCATAGCCCGGATGAATGGCGTCACAGCCTGTCGTTGCCGCCAGATTTACCAAACCATAGATATTAAGATAACCCGCTAAAGGCTCACTACCGATGCAGTAAGACTCATCGGCTTTTTTGACATGCAGTGCAAAACGGTCTGCTTCCGAATAGATAGCCACTGAACGTATGCCCATTTCAGCACAGGCGCGAATGATGCGAACGGCTATTTCACCACGATTGGCGATTAAAATTTTGCGTAACATAGAACTCCAGGTACTCTCAAAAATACAGCAACCCCAAAAAATCAAGCAGCAAGGGCTTTATTTAGGATCATTTATAATTAATGTATCATCGTAAAAACTGACTGCACCCATTGTAATATTGTGATTGCCGCCGACAACTCCAAGTACACCCGTTTCAACCATCTCCTTCAAAATCGGGCTACGTTCCATAATGGCATGCACCGTTCTTTTTTATGTCACTATTCAGTCCTATAATAAGAAAATAAGGCTGTTTAAATCAAATAATTAAAAAAACCTTGGTGTTAAATTGTTTTAACTCGATAGTACATAAACTTATAACTCAAATTTCGGGGTTTATTAAAGGCGAAAATAAATAAACAAGCCATTGAATAGTAAATAAAAGAAGTCTACGGCGTGGTTAAATATAGTTTTCTTGACAAACGAATCTACGCACACGGAGACTTCAATGAATATTGACACAAAAATACAAAGCTTACCAACCCTGATCGCCGATTTATTGGGTAAAGAGGGATTAAACATCGACAACTTATTTGCATCTCTCTGAGCGGTATTGGGGTCAGATTGAATTGATTTAGCGGCAACGTGTTACTGATCTTGCGCGGAAAATGACGCTCAGTACCGTCCACTCTTCGACAAGCTCAGCGAACGGTTAAGCCTCCCTCTGTGTCCCGCCTTAAATGGGAAGCTCTAAAAACGCCGAAGTCATCCATTACGCATTCAAGAATAATTTGTTTATCTATGAGCGGCCTGCCCAGTAAAGCATGTGAAGTATGCAATTACTGGCTGGGAGCTTGTTGAGATAGATGGGATAAAGCGCTTAACAGAAACTTTTAAGTTCGATAGTTTTGAAGATGCCTTATCGTTTGCCGATAAAATCGGCGAACTATGTGGACAAGAAGGTCATCATCCGGCTATTTTAACGGAATGGGGCAAAGTGACCGTGACTGGGTGGTCTCATAAGATAAAATGATTGCACGTTAATGATTTTATTATGGCGGCCAAGACCGACGCTTTACGATAGCGATATTTCATCAAAGTTAAGTTCCGGCGGTTCCGACAATATCAAAAAATTTCCCGAAATTTTCGTCATCACTCTTGATGACCGGAGGCAATAAATATGGATCAGAATGAAGCGAAAGTTAAGGTTTATTACGATGGAGCCTGTCCAAAATGCGTCAAAGACCGGTTGACCTATGAAAAACTCGCTGGGAAAGCAGGCGCTTACGTCTGCTGGATCGACATCACCGGACAGGAAGAACAGTTGCGTAAAATCGGCATCGACCCTCACAAGGCGTTGACCGAACTGCATGTCCAAGATGAGAGTCAGCGGATTTTGTCCGAGATGGATGCGTATATCCTGCTGATGGGCAAAGTGCCTTTGTTGAAACCTGTTGCCTGGCTGATCGGGTTGCCGCTGATTCGTCCGGTGCTCGCCGGAATCTATCATTGGCAGGTTAACCGAAGGCTACGGCGTAGCGGGCGGCTATGATTAGCCCACCAATTTTTTCAACACTGTGCGCAGAATACCTCCGTCCCGATAATATTGAATTTCTATCGGCGTATCGATGCGGCTTACGGCTTTAAACGTTGTGATGGTTCCATCAGAGGCGGTTGCCGAAACGTTAATTTCCTGTTGCGGTACCGATGTATCGGAAATATCAATAGCAAATGTTTCTGCCCCGGTTAATTTCAAGCTTTTAGCTGATTCGCCGTTGATAAATTGCAAAGGCAAAATACCCATGCCGATCAGGTTACTGCGGTGAATCCTTTCGTAACTTTCGGCGATGACTGCTTTTACACCCTGCATAAACGGGCCTTTCGCCGCCCAATCCCTGGATGAGCCGGAGCCGTATTCTTTACCAGCAAGGATGCACAACGGTATCACCGCGTCCTTATACTTCATCGCAGCATCAAAAAACGTCATCCGTTCGCCGGTTGGATGATAGATCGTAGCATTGCCTTCAACGCCCGGAACCAGCAGATTATGAATGCGGATATTGGCGAAAGTGCCCCGGCTCATCACTTGGTCATTGCCCCGGCGCGAACCGTAACTGTTCCAGTCTCTTTGCTCTATGCCTTTCCCCAAAAGGTATAACGCCGCCGGAGAGCCGGGGGCGATTTGACCTGCCGGTGAAATATGATCGGTGGTAACAGAATCGCCGAACAGGGCCAGCACCCGCATGCCGGCAAGAGGTTGTATCTGTTGCCGACCTGTCGTCAGCCCTTCGAAGAATGGTGGTTTTCTGATATAGGTCGAATGCTCGTCCCACGCATACAATTCGGTGCCGCTGACCTCAACCCTCTGCCATGCTTGAGTGCCGGTAAAAACATCCGCGTAACGCTCCCGGAACATATCCGGTGTTACAAACTGCCTGATTGCTTCAGCCACTTCCCAGGGCGTAGGCCAGATGTCTTTCAGGTAAACCGGCTTGCCTTGCTTATCTTCGCCAAGCGGTTCGCGGGTAATATCCACTGCTGTCGACCCTGCCAGTGCATAGGCGACGACCAGCGGCGGAGAGGCGAGATAGTTGGTCTTGGTCAGCGGATGCACACGACCTTCGAAATTTCTGTTACCGGACAGCACCGCTGAAACGACCAGGTCGTTGTCCACTATGGCTTTTTCTACAGCTTCATCCAGCGGGCCGGAGTTGCCGATACAAGTGGTGCAGCCATAGCCGACCAGATAGAAACCCAACTGCTCCAGAAAGACTAGCAGCCCCGACTTCTTTAGATATTCCGTTACCACCAATGAACCGGGGGCCAACGAAGTTTTGACATAGTTTTTAACTGTTAAGCCACGCTCCACCGCTTTTTTGGCAACCAAGCCTGCGGCCAGCATGACCGATGGGTTGCTGGTGTTGGTGCAGGAGGTGATCGCCGCGATGACGACTGCGCCATGGGTGATAAGCTCCCGCGCGCCATTTTTTGATACGATACCGCTACGGTCCAGATCATTTTCAGATAGCCCCATGCCCTTGAAACCTGAGGGTGCGATCAGTGTTTGCCGATAGGTTGGCCCCACCTGACTGAGGGGAATGCGGTCTTGCGGACGCTTGGGGCCTGCAATCGAGGGTTCAATAGTGCCGAGATCAACTTCCATGACCTGCGTAAATTCGGGGTCCGGTGTAGTGTCGGTACGAAACAGCCCCTGTTCTTTGGCATAACGCTCGGTCAGATCGATCAGCTCCGCAGGACGCCCGGTGAGGCGCATATAGCGGAGGGTCTCGTCGTCGATCGGAAAGAAACTCACCGTCGAACCTTGCTCAGGCGCCATATTACTGAGGGTGGCTCGATCCGGGATACTCAAGTTGCTCAGCCCGGAGCCGTAAAACTCGATAAATTTCCCCACCACGCCAAAGTTCCGGCACAGCTCGGTAACGCGCAGCACTAGATCTGTAGCGGTCACGCCCGGCGGCAGCTCGCCGGTCAGTTTGATGCCGATCACATCGGGAACCAGCATATAGATAGGTTGATCCAGCATCACCGCTTCCGCCTCAATACCGCCGACGCCCCAGCCCAGCACGCCCAGGCCATTGATCATCGGCGTATGCGAATCGGTGCCGACGCAGCTGTCGGGATAACAGAGGTTTTTATCCTTATTATGGAAGACAACGTGCGCAAGGTATTCGAGATTAACTTGATGAACAATACCTGTAGAAGGCGGCACCACGCGGAGATTTTGAAATGCCGATTGCCCCCATTTAAGGAACTCATAGCGCTCGGCATTTCTTTGAAATTCGATGGTTTCGTTCAATTGCAAGGCATTGGCCTTGCCGAAAAAATCCACCTGCACCGAGTGGTCTATGACCAAATCGCAGGGAATAAGGGGATTGATTTTTTTCGGATCGCCACCCAGCTGCTTCATGGTATCCCGCATCGCGGCCAGATCCACCAGGGCCGGAACACCGGTAAAATCCTGCAATATCACTCGCGCCGGTTTAAAGGGTATTTCATATCGAGTGCCTTGCGCTTGCCAGTTGGCGACGCTCAAGACATGGTCCTGGGTAATTACGTCGTTGTCGCAGTTGCGCAATAAAGATTCCAGCAGGATTTTTATCGTGTAGGGCAGTCGGGAAATATTGACTGCGCAGGCAGTCTCAAGCCGGGACAAAGAATAATACGAAACCGAACCGATACTATCGGCTTTCAGTTGTTGAAGCGCACCCAATGGATCGTGATTAACCATGATAGAAACCTGCCAAATATTAAGAACTGAAGATAGCTTCTACCCGTAGCTGTAGTTACGTCAAGGTTTTTGATGCTATCTTGAGCTAATCGAGATCTTAATTTTGGTTTGGAACTTAGGAACGTGCACGAAATAACTTGAGCATCTGTGGGGGCGACTTCAGTCGCCCCCACACTACTCGATAATACTCATTTGTTAACTTTATTTCGTGCACATTCCTTAGTGCGAATGAACTAGCATTTCCAGCCCGGATACGGGCAAGAAGTTTTCTATTCAAACAGGAGGAAAACCGTTATAGTCAGGCTCCGTTCATTCTGACTCAAGAGGCTATCATGGTTGACACCGGGAATATGCGCACCGAAACAGACTCTTTCGGCTCCATACAAGTACCCGCCGACAAATACTGGGGCGCGCAAACTCAGCGCTCCCTGATTAACTTCAAAATCGGCAATGAACGCTTGCCACGACCGTTGATCCGGGCGCTGGGCATCGTCAAACATTGCGCCGCATTATCAAATATCGCGCTGAACAACATTGATGAGAAAATCGGCTATGCCATAGCCGATGCGGCTCAACAGGTGATAGACGGCAATAGGGACGACAACTTTCCTCTGGTCATCTGGCAGACCGGCTCTGGCACGCAATCCAACATGAACGCTAACGAGGTGATTGCCAATCTGGCTATCGAGCGGCTTGGCGGCGCGTTGGGGTCTAAAATTCCGGTGCATCCGAACGATCACTGCAACCGCAGTCAGTCTTCGAATGACGCCTTTCCGACGGCCATGCATATCGCTACGGTCGAGCAGTTGCACCACTTGCTGATTCCCGCGCTTCAACACTTGCACCGCGCACTTTTCGATAAATCCCAGGCATGGAGTGAAATTATCAAGATCGGACGAACGCACTTGCAGGATGCAACCCCGTTGACACTGGGCCAGGAGTTTTCCGGTTATGTCGCTCAGGTAGAACTGGGTATTGACCGAATCAACGACAGTCTCAAACGGCTGTATCCCTTGGCGCAAGGCGGCACAGCCGTGGGCACTGGCCTGAATTCAAAGCCGGGCTTTGGCGACAAGTTTGCCGAAGAAGTCGCAAAATTTACCCAGCTTCCTTTCGTTTCAGCGGCCAATAAATTCGAAGCGCTGGCCGCCCACGATGCCATGGTGGAAATCTCCGGGGTGTTAAATACCATCGCAGTCGGCCTCAATAAAATAGCCAATGATATTCGCCTATTGAGTTCAGGGCCGCGCTCCGGCATCGGCGAACTGTCGCTGCCTGAAAACGAACCCGGCTCTTCGATCATGCCGGGCAAGGTGAATCCGACCCAATGCGAAGCCATGACCATGGTTTGCGCGCAGGTTATGGGCAATCACGTTACCGTTACCTTTGCCGGCGCGCAAGGCCATTTGGAGCTCAATGTGTTCAAGCCGGTCATTATTTATAACGTGCTCCAGTCCATCCGACTTATCGGTGATGCGGCGATGAGCTTTACCGATCATTGCGTGGTGGGTATTGAGCCGAATATCGACCGTATTGCCGAGCTGGTGGAAAGGTCGCTGATGCTGGTAACCGCCTTGGCTCCGCACATCGGTTACGACAATGCGGCCGTCATTGCGAAACGGGCGTTTAAAAAGGGTAGTACATTGCGGGAAGAGGCGGTCTCCGGAGGCTTTGTGACTGAAGAGGAGTTCGACAGGCTGGTTCGTCCGGAGGACATGATTTTTCCAAGCTAAAAAAGCCGACGTTATTCGAAAAGGCACTCACTCAAGTCGGGTGCTTTAACCGATTGGGATAACTTGCTGTCATGGATCATCTGAAAGGCTTTATCGAAATCCGCATTGATAAAACTTCCCGTTAAATGAACGCATAAACAATACACGTCTGAATAAGCATCGGTGCTGCCGGAGGTGCAATGATTGATTTTGTCGGACAGGGTCCGCATGATGGATACGACAAAGCCATCATGTCGCCATGTTACCGGATGGTCTATAACATCGCTTCCCCGTATCGCAAGGGCAGCCAATGCACAATAGGCAAGATTAACCAAGCCGGCCAATAGATCGACCATGTCCCCCTCTTTAATCGCTGTTAATACCGCGCTACCTTCCTCCATCAGTAAGGCTTGACGCATAACGATATCCATATCGGCTAACTTCGCATTTGCCCCCTGTTCTGCTTGCGGGAATGAAAGGGCGTCGTGAAATTCTCTAACTAACTTTAAATGCTTATTCATGGTTTTTATCCTGTGCCTGTTATAGCGATTTATTCGAGTGCTATTTCCCCTCGATACAATGGTTGACGCCAATAGCACCTTACGCTTACAAAACCAAACAGGTAAGCGTGCCCGGTTCTCCATTCCCTTTGAAAGCATGCTCTGTCGCAGTGTATTTAGGAAATATGTCTATTGTATAGCTCAAAGTGTCAGTTACTTAGGGATGCGGAAACCACCAAAACATCCGTCATACAGTTTCTTTACAATGGTTTGATGTAATTATTCACACTAAATTGGTATGTTTGTGATTTCTGAATCCCTTAGATCTTTACAAAATTAGTTCCGTAGGGCGGATTCGCGCTAGCAATCCGCCAATTATCACGCAACATCAAAAATAATCGTACCAATAACTGCTTGAAAAATCCGAGCAGAGGGAGCAAGTTAAAGGCTCTGTTCATGGCGGATTGCTAGCGCGAATCCGCCTTACAGCGTTCAATCGGGACGCCGCAAAAGCGCGTCGCCCCTTAACTTTACGTTAAGAAAAGACGGGGTCAGTTCTAACATTCCAACATTGGCCTAACTTTTCATTCAACCCGGACTGGCGCGATAAAGCCGCGCCAGCCAGTTAATTCTCACGTTAGGCGTAATTAGTGAGCGCCTTTCATCACTCAATAATAAGGAGAAGAAAATGAGCATGGTCTTTTGTCGTGGTTGCGGTAAGGAAATTCACGAAACTGCGCCTTCATGTCCTCAGTGCGGAGCATTGCAGAGTATAAAAAGCAGCGCGGATGCGCCAATACCAGACGGTATTAAAGGATGGTCATGGGGTGCTTTTCTTTTGAATTGGATATGGGCTATCTTCAATCGTACTTGGTGGGGACTCTTGGCTCTTATTCCATACGTTGGCTTTGTTGTAGCTATATGGCTAGGATTTAAAGGCCGAGAAATGGCTTGGAAAAACAGCTCATGGGACAGTATTGAGCACTTCAACAGAGTTCAAAAGAAATGGTCTCAATGGGCGGTTGGGATTATTTTGGCGGCAATAATAGGCATACTAGCCGCCATTGCTATACCCGCCTATCAAGACTACGTTGAACGTGCGCAACAATCGCAGGTTCAATAAAACTGATTGGCAGAAAGCAAGGGGTCAGGTCTAGCTTTGTAGCATCCAGCCTAACCCTGCATTCGAGCGGGACTCGCCCAAAAGCGGGCGATCCCCTCAATTTTACGTTAGGCACTATTCCATGCCCGCTGCCTTAACGATGTTCATCTAGGGTGTAAATTAAAATATCAAGGGAAAGTAATAATGAAAATCGTCGCCGCCTTTACACTTACCGCCACACTTCTAATTTCCGGGTGTGCATCTGTAGACATGACCACAAAAGCAGAGTCAGAAAAAGCAAAGGAATTTAACCTGCCCAGTCAAGGCAATGCTGGCGTTTACATTTACCGTAACAGCTTCGTTGGACAAGCTCTCAAAAAAGACATATGGATTGATGGAAAGTGCATCGGGGAGAGTGCGCCAGATGTATTTTTTTATACGGAGGTTGAGGGTGGAAAAAAACACAAAATCGACACTGAATCTGAGTTTTCAGCAAACACCATTGAGGTAATGTTAGACGCTGGAAAGAGCTATTTTATTCGGCAGTTTATTAAAATGGGTGCATTTGTTGGTGGCGCTGGGCTAGAGCAAATCTCTGAAGAGCAAGGAAAAATTGATGTCGCCAAGCTCGATATGGCAAAATCAGGCAAGTGCAGCGCGGTGAAATAACGATGCTAACTAATCTGAGCCCAAGGTCGGGCATGCTATATGTACCACTATTCTGGTTCAGCCGGGTAGGTCGGGCATGCTGTTTATGCCCGACATTGCTACGGACAAATACAACACCCGATTTGGGCTTTGTGCTCTGATATACAATTACCGGCATTGAAATGTCGGGCAACGAAAAGCTGTTGCCCGACCTACATTTTGGGATTTTACTAAGTCGTGTAGGGTACGCTGTGCGTACCATTTTTTGGTCGCGTTCCAATCCCAACGGTACGCACAGCGTACCCTACAAGGCTTTTACGTTAGGTTGAGAATAAATATAGATGAATCATTTTTTTGAAGAAATATTATCTGACTTGAAATCAAAAACTTTATCTCTCAACAAGGGCGATATGCTTTTTCTTCAAAACGATGAAATTATAACTAAAGTTTCGGAGTTCATTTTTACCCGCAAAGCAGTCGCTCGTCGTCGGTTTCCACTGCTTCAAGCCTAAGTGTTTTAATGTGGATCACTTGTAAGGCGGATTCGCGCTAGCAATCCGCCATGATCGGGATGATCAAACCGCCCCCCGCTTGGATTTTTCAAGCGGGGATTTTTTATGCCCGATTGTGTGTGCTCGATTATTTTGGATATTGTGCGTCGCCTAAGAGCGCCTACTTTTGGTGATTGGCGGTTTGCTGTCGCGAAACTGCCCTACGGAGCTAGTACCCTACAGGGCTTTAATTTTGCAATTTCAAACCGAAGCCTTAACACCCTTGAAAGCAATGCTAAGTAATAACCCGACTGTCGTTCCAGACAATGCTAAACATCCACCTAGCATCCATTTCATGAGCTGTAATTCTGAGTCAATTTTGTTGAATCGGTTTTCATATTCCGCCAACGCTTTAGCTGCCGCTCTCGACTTTTCTTCTGATGCCCCCGCTTCTTTTAACGCATCATACAATTCAGCAATCATTACTGACATAAAACCTCCTTTCAAAAACCAGCGCAAAGTATAACAAAAAAAACCGCCCCCAGCACAAGCCAAGGAGGGTTCTTTTTTTGCGTGTTAGAAAATATTGGAATGTTAGATCTGCCCCCCCCTGTTTTTAGACTCTGTTTTTCATGTTTTTTAGCCCTGTACGCTGTGCGTACCTTATTGAGTTTGTTACGTAATTGAAAAATGGTACGCGCAGCGTACCCTACAGAGCTTAAACAATTTGTGTCGCTATTCAGCGTGTATGAAACAGTAGCTGAGCCTTCCAAAGTCCCGTTCGTCCTGAGCCTTGTCGAAGGATGAGCGGGACTTTGGAAGACTCAGGGGGGTATCAGGACATCATGATCCGTTATACCGATCAACAAGGCGGCTCGGTGGAGTCGAAGTTAAGCGGGTTTGTGGCAAGAATTTTTCAGCATGAATTCGATCATCTGGAACGCTGTAAGGTGGATCACTTGTAAGGCGGATTCGCGCTAGCAATCCGCCATGATCGGGATGATCAAACCGCCCCCCCCGCTTGGATTTTTCAAGCGGGGATTTTTTATGCCCGATTGTGTGTGCTCGATTATTTTGGATATTGTGCGTCGCCTAAGAGCGCCTACTTTTGGTGATTGGCGGTTTGCTAGCGCAAAACCGCCCTACGGAGCTAGAACGACACTTTGCAGGGCAGATTAATTGGCTTAATACGCCTTGTACCTACGATTCCTATTCTCGGTCAGGCTCCTAGCGGTGGTGCGGACGACTCTTATTCAAGAAGGAAATTGAAGACGATCATGCTCCAGTGGGGCAACTGACCACACTCTGCTGACAGTGGCGGTCGGGAAGAGTTTTAACAGCGTTATCGAATGGGTAGGGCAATCTCTTGTGGTTGCTCTGATTTCTCAGCGCAAGGCAAAAACAATTGCGCCGCGGCAGCGGGGTTGGAAGCAAAATAACAGTGCAGGTAACTGGCAGTCAGCCGGTTTAGCTGATAAATGGCTTCCCCTTCTGAGGTGTTATGTACGCGTTCGCCAAAGGCGATAGGGACTAGCGGTGTTTTTATCAGGGAATGGTGAAAGGTATGGCTACGCAATAGTCCTCCGGGCATGGGGGCGGATTGATAGCCCAAGCCTTTTAGCCGATTTTGCATGATCGCGTGGCCGGGCAACAGGCCAACCATGTCACCGTGATTCCCCGCTTTATCGACGATCGATTCCAGCAAATACAATAGGCCTCCGCACTCGGCGACTATCGGTTTGTCTTGGCGGAAGTGCGTTTGCAATGCCGACTTCATCATCAGATTGTTTTGTAGTCTTTGCAAATGCAGTTCAGGATAACCGCCCGGCAGGTAAAGGCTATCCACATCCGGCAGCGCAGACTCTGCAAGCGGCGAAAAGAAGATCAGCGTAGCGCCCATCGCCCGTAACAAATCCAGATTGGCGGCGTAAATAAATGAAAATGCAGTGTCTCGGGCAATGCCGATGCGGATGTTGGCAAGCAGCAGAGGTGGCGTTTGCGGTTCGGAGGATGTAAATTCTACGGCTTCCGGCAAGTCTGCCAGCCCGGTTGTAGCAATTGCTGTTGCTGCGGCCGACATCCGTGATTCGAGATCAAGTACTTCATCTGCCTGAACCAAACCCAGATGCCGTTCCGGCAACACAAACCGGCTATCGCGCGGTATTCCGCCGAAATAGCGCAGGCCGGCCGGTATGCCTTGGCTGATCATGTCATTATGACGCGGGCTGGCGACGTTATTGGCTAAAACACCGGCGAAGGTCAGTCCGGGGCGATAATTGGCAAGTCCGTGGGCAATAGCACCGAGCGTTTGCGCAGTGCCTGTTGCATCAATCACCGCCAGCACCGGCACCGAGAATAATTCGGCAATATCGGCGCTGCAAGGTTCGCCATCGAACAAGCCCATGACGCCTTCAATCAATATCAAATCCGCTTCTAGTGCCGCTTGGTACAGCAATCGCCGGCATTCGGATTCGCCCATCATCCACAGATCGAGCTGGTACACCGGTAAACCGCAAGCGCGTTCGAGTATCATCGGGTCGAGAAAGTCGGGGCCGGTCTTGAACACCCGGACTTTGCGGCCTTGCTCGACATGATAACGGGCAATCGCCGCCGTCATAGTGGTTTTACCGTGATTGGAGCCGGGTGCGGTGATAAATAAAGCAGGGCAGTTAGATGGAGGTGGGCGCGAATTTATTCGCGTTGCCGCGATAGACGCGAATAAATTCGCGCCCACGGTAAAGCGGCTATCCAAGAATTTTTTGGATGATAGGCTCATTTCCAGACAGTTCCGCTCAATTCGGACAAGCGCCTCGCCACGGCATTACGGTTCAGGTGATAACCGATAAAAACCAGTTCCGATTCTTTTGCTGGTTGCTTGGCCGACTCGGTACTGATCGCCACTCGTGTGCGCACGCATTGCACCAGAACGAATTGCTCGGCAAGCGCTATAAAACCTTTGCAGCGCAATAACGGTTCGGTTTTAGCCACTTCGACCAAGGCCTGTTTTAGAATTTCTGGTTGCTGCGGCTCTGCGCTACGCAATACGAATGACAGCCAGCCCGGATCCTGTTCGTGGAAATGTTTGTGTGTTGCCAGTCCATGACTGTGACCGGCCAAGCCGGAATGGGCGTGGCCGTTTAGCCGAACATGGTTGCCCAAGGTTGGCGTATCTGAACCGGGTATCACGGCCAGTGGTGTGAAGCGGTGGTTAGATGCAGTAAAAGTGGGTTGGTGCAGACGTAATCCCAGGGCAAGCCGGATGTCTAACTGTGCATTGTAGGCGAGTTCGAGGAAGCGCACGTTCGGCGCACGGTCGCGAATCCGTTGTTCTGCAAGCAGCAAGGCATCTTCATCCAGTGCGTCGATTTTGTTCAACACCACGACATCGGCATATTCGAGCTGCTGTTCAAACAAGGTTGCGACTGAATCCGCAACGGCGGCATGTGGGTTGTCAGTATTCAAGTCACGGTCGAACTGGTCGGTCAATAGCAACGGCGTATCGACCACCGCCAGCGTGGCATCCAGGATGAAATCCCCGGCCAGTTCGGGGCTTTGCAATAATTCCATAACCGCCGTAGGCAAAGCCAGTCCGGAGGTTTCGATCAATACATGATCGACATTGGCGCGGCGTTCGGCGATAGCCCGCATGGTTGGTATAAAATGCTCGTCATCGCCATAGGCAATCATGCCGTAAGGGAAGTCATGAATCCGTACATGTTCGTCATCGCCAGCGCTGTCGCTAATCAGTGTGCCGTCGATGGAAATTTCGCCGAACTCATTGATCA